>CAVGMD010000011.1:0-39290 GCA_963630275.1 Bacteroidaceae bacterium
GTTTTAATCCTGGGCTTAGCACCATGTTTTATACTTCAACTCCGAAAGTCAGGTATCATAATAATCGTCTGTTGTAAATATCCTTTTTATTTTCTTGCGGCTCTTTTATGCAAAAGCGTCTCCCGAAGGGTCAAAAAAGCATTGCCCACCGCCCCGGCGACGCAATGCCTCTGCACTTTACATTACTCTTTTGAAATTAATCCTGAATCACGCGGACACATTTTACCGGAGTACGGTATTTATAGTTGCTAATCTTGATACCGGTCTTCGGGCTGCTGGCATGAATGACCTGTCCGCCACCGATATAAATCGCCACATGATTGATGTTACCCTTGCCGTTACCGTAGAATACCAGATCTCCGGGCTTTAAATCCGAAGCGCTGATCTTCGTTCCTTCATTCGACTGTGCTCTGGAAGAATGGCTCAGGGTAATGCCGTACTTTTTAAATACCGCCAGTACAAAACCGGAACAGTCAGCTCCCTTGGTCAGGCTGGTTCCTCCCCATACGTAAGGGTTACCCACGAACTGTTTCGCATATTCCACCAGGTCTACGCGCACATCGGATACGCCCTGCCCATAGAGCAGTTCCGTCATGGTGATGGCAGTATCCAGCTTCTCTTCCACTGTGACATATTCCTGGGATACATAAGCATCCTCACCATCGATGGAGATCTTCACCCAGCCGTCTGCGCCGGTCTCCACATATTCCATTTCCTCGCCCTTGCCTACCTGGGTCACGATCTCGCTTGAGGTGTTGGGCTCCTGGCGCACATTCAGTCCGTCCGTGTTGGCAATTGCCACCGTATGTACCAGCTCTGCTGCGCGCAGTTTGGCTTCCGGTCCGGTCAACAGGAACTCCTTGCTGACATAGCCTTCTACTTCTCCGGACTTGATATGAGACCAACCGTCCTTCGTCTCAATGACTTCACACGCTGCATCCTTGGGCAGTTTGCCTGTCAGCTTGCCGTCCGTGGAAGGCACTGCTCTGATGTTCAGGTTGCCGGATTCTACATTGGCGACACCGATATTGGTGTATCCCCAGGAAGCTCCCTGCGCATCCTGGGCAATCTGGATATATTCCTCCAGGGAACGATCCATCTCCAGTACGGATGCAATGCCGCCGGAAGCCATCAGTGTGCTGCTGCCGGCCGCGGATGCGGAAATCGGGGATGCCAGCAGGAAAAGTGCCATGCCGGCTGCTATGAATTTCATCTGTCTGTTCTTCTTATTCTTTATCATAAAAACCTTTCAGTTAAATTCCTTTTACGAATTTGTTACAAATTTATTACATCACAATTCTGATTATACCGTCCGCCTTTTCTTATGTCAACCCATTCCGGTCATTTCCTGTATCTTCCTCAAGGATCCTCCTTAATAATCTTCTTCGAGCTCCCTGCCCTCTCTTCCCGCCTGCTCGATCAGGGTCTTGTCCACATCGGTCTCATAATTTTTAATAGATACTTCCACGGGCGTCGGATCCTTCGTCAGCCGCCTGCCTCCGATGTGATTGAAGAACACGATGATGCCTGCCGCCAGCCCCACAGAATACGCAACTTCCAGCGTATTGAGCCCACCGGGTTCCGCTCCCATGCACATCCGGTACACCTCGGTAAACACATCGTTGATCCCCACATCATTGTGGTATGCCATAATGGTAAATGCCGTGCCGAAAAAGCTGATCAGGCACACCACTGCTGCCTTGATCCACTGCTGCCAGCCCTTGTGTCTGTTCACATTGGTCCATTCCACCAGCACATCTGTCTCTCCCACCACCTGCACTTCGATCTCCGAACAGACCTCTTCCATGAGCTTCACCAATTTCAGGCAGCTGATCACGCACCGCTTTCCTCCATCCGGGGGAAAATGGTGCACCTTGATGGATTTTAATTTTGCGGACAACACTTTGTCCTGACAACGGACCTCCGCCACATCTTTCAGGAATACATCCTGCGACTGCACCTCCGCACTTCTGTCACATTTTAAATACACTGTTGTCTGTTTCATATTCTCACACCTCATTGCGCCGTTCTGTGGAATTCCGTTGCAAAATACAGAAGAGATCCGCAAAGTTTCCCCGCCGCCATGCCAAGGATGGCGAATCCCAGTCCATGCCGGAAGGAGATTCTTCGAGCGAAAATAGGTATGCTGTCTAACATTTCCGCGATTGCGAGTGCCAGACATCCGATGAACATTCCGGCAAAAAAACCGAAGACTGCCTGCGCGGTCACGCCCGTTGCCGTCCAAAGCCACAGCCCTTCCGGGAAATGTTGCCGTAGGAAGCATCCCCACTGACTGTATTCCGGGAAAACAGTAACAAAACATCCCGCCAGAGTTCCGAAAATCACCATTTCTTCATACAACAGTACATAACGGGACGTGTGCGTTTTCCCGGTGAACCTCGGAATCAGTCCCACCGCCACCAGCACTGTAAATACGCCCGCTGCCGCCAGAAGCCCGTAGCTTGCTCCCGTCACCGTAAGTAATAATTGCCTGCCTAAGCCTCCCATTTTCAGATATTCCTTTCTGTTTCGCATCTTCCAAATAGAATGCCCAAAAGCAAAAATCATATGCAGATAGTGCTTTTTTTGCCAAATGTGCTATACTACGTTTATATGTGCACAATGACTTTTGAATTAAAATAATGTGAGGTTTTATAACTATGAATACAACAGAAAATACAGAAAAGAAGACCGGTACACTTCCCGCAAAAAAAGTCTCCGACTCCGAGACTCATCAGCTCCATGTAGTAATTCATCCGGATATCAACGGTTTCGGACGACTGTTCGGTGGAAGACTCTTGGAATGGATCGACGAAGTAGCCGGTGCCACCGCCAGACGCCACTGCGGCAGAGATGCCACCACTGTAGCCATCGACAACCTGTATTTTAAATCCGGTGCTTATCTGAATGATATTATCGTGCTGATCGGCAAGGTCACCCATGTGGGACATACTTCCATGGAAGTCCGCGTGGATACCTACCGCGAGGAACAGGATGGCACGAGACACCCCATTAACCGGGCTTATTTTGTTATGGTAGCTATGGGTGACGACGGAAAACCCACCCCGGTTCCCAGTCTGATCTTGGAGAACGACGGGGAACGCATGGAGTGGGAAAATGCCATTAAGAGAAGAGAATTAAGATTAGTCCGTAAGAAAGAAGGATTCTAAAAATCACCGAACCAGAGGTTCAGATCCACTTCCTCATTGATGCCGTCCACGGCACCTTTTTCGGTATACTGCCATACTTTATAGGCGTACGGATAATACAGATCATCATTATAATAAGCGAACCACTTATCATACTGCTCCAACTGTCCCAGATCCAGCATCAGAGTACTCATCTCCATATTGTGGTAGATCATGGGTTTGTAACCGGCATCCTGTATGGTCTGGCAGAACAGTGCGGTAAGGCGGGTTCTGTCTTCCACACTCAGATCATTGGCACGTCCCTTGCCGCCGCTTACTTTCTCCACGTCGAAGACGATGGGAAGTTCAACATTGTAAGGCTTTACTTTCTCTAATACCAGGTTCGCCTCTTCCAGCAGTTCTTCGTCTGTGATGGCCTGGGAATAGAAGTAGACACCTACTTTGATTCCTGCCTGCAGGGCACCTTTGATATTCTGTTCAAAATATTCATCTTCTACCAACTTACCCTCGGTACCGTATCCTCTCAGCCCTACGCGGATAAAAGCGAATTCCACGCCGTCCGCTGCGACTTTCGTCCAGTCGATATTGCCCTGATGCTTGGAAACATCGATACCCTTATGGGATACCACCTGTCCGTCCTGCATGTACTGTACTTCTCCATCCTCCAGAATGTTCAGGTTCTCCAACACATAATCGTTCTTCTGCAGATCCTCTCGGATGGGCACGAAGTTAAAGGTTCCGTTGCTCACTACCACCAGTTCATCCGGATAGTAGGGACGCAGGGTCTCTACCATGGTGGTGCCGGAGGTCAGTCCGTCACGGATTCCGGAGAGAATCTTGTTCTCTTCCTCATCCTCCGCCTGCTGCTTCGCTTCCGCTACCAGCGCGTCCACTTCCTCCTGGGTGTAGGTCTTGACCACTTCCTGTGGTTCGCTTTCCGTCTGACTGCCTGCTTCCGCTGCCGCTGCCAGATCGTTGGCGTTGCTCTGGAACTTACTGTCAATCCAGGAATACAGAATTCCCGCCACATAAGTCACCAGCACCAGTACCAGCAGACATCCGGTCATGACCAGAATCGATGCTATCGTGTTATTTTTCTTACGCTTATTTGCTCTGCTCAGACGATCCTCGGGGATCCGTCCGTTTTCGTTTCCTTTTTTCATAAGTACCCCTGCTCTCCTTTTTCATGCTGTCTCTCTATAACTGTGCAGCATTGCGACCTGTAAGATTATATTCCTCTATATAATATAATCGAATTGTCAGCGGAAAGGAAGAGGAAAAATTATGTTTATGAATTCTTAATGAATCTGTTCTCATCCGGCTCTCTCCCGCATCCGGTGCAGGATCTTTTTCTCCAGGCGGCTGACCTGTACCTGACTGATCCCCAGGATCCCGGCAATCTCCACCTGGGTCTTGTTCTGAAAATAGCGCATGCGGATCAACTCCCTATCTCTCTCCGGCAGTTCTTCCAACAGCTGTGACAGAAGCATGTGATCTAACAGCCTGTCCTTCTCCACATCATTTTCCACGGCGCCGCTGCTCCCCATGCTGGCACCCACGCAGCCGTGGATCGCCGCCACTACCCGATCCGCCAGGCACAGTTCGCTGCCATCTTCCTGCCCCGAGCTGCTATAGAGGGATTCCACCTCCGCTGCGGCTTCCATTGCCAGAATGATCGCCTCTCTGCCAAGCTGTGATTCCTCGGACAACTCCTGCAGAGTTGGTTCTCTGTGCAGTCTGCTCTGTAATCGCTGTCTCGCCAGTTTCATCTTCAGTCCGTCCTCTTTGATAGTACGGGAGACCTTTAGCAGTCCGTCGTCCCGCAGGAATCTCTTGATTTCTCCTGTGATCATAGGTACGGCATAGGTGGAAAACCGCACTTCCAGCTTCAGGTCGAATTTATCAATGGCTTTCATCAGACCGATGACGCCGATCTGGAACAGGTCCTCCGGATCATACCCTCTGCCCAGGAACCTCTTTACTATGTGATGCACCAGCCCCAGGTTATTCTCGATCAGTACTTCTCTCGCTTCTTTATCCCCACTCTGTGATCTTCCAATGAGTACTGATACTTCTTCCATTCCTCAGTCCTCTTTTCCGATCCAGTCTCCGCAGCGCATTTTCTTCCGCATATGTACATAGGTACCTTTCCCCGGGGTGCTTTCCACCTCCAGATCATCCATAAACGCTTCCATAAAAGCAAAGCCCATCCCCGACCGGTCCAGTTCCGGTTTCGTGGTAAACAACGGCTCCATGGCTTTCTTAAGATCTGCGATTCCTTTTCCCCGGTCCGTGATCTCAATGGATAAAATATCCCCCTCCAGGACACAGTGCATCCGCACCTTTCCCGGATGGACGATGCTGTACGCCGGAATATTTTCCCCGTGTCTGCTGTACCCTGCGAGATTCTCATAGCCGTGGATAATGGCATTGGTCACCGCCTCCGATACCGCTGTCTTGATATCCGCCAGTTCCTCCAGCGTAGGATTCAGATGGGTAATGAATGCCGCCACCGCTACTCTGGCAAAGCTCTCATTGCAGGAGATGGCATCAAATACGACCTCCATCTCATTCCGGTTCCTCTGTGCTTTATTCTGCGGTTCCTCTTTTTTCTCTGTCAGTTGCATTTCTTCCCTCTCTGCTACCATGTTCTCCTCGTTTCTGCGCTTAATATTGCACTTTTTTTCAAATATTTTTAAATAATTTCTACGATCCTGTGAAGCCCTGACATCCGGAAAATACGTTGGATCTGCCGATCTGCGTGAATGGCATAGACATGTCCACCGAAGCAGGAAATCTTGCGATATCGTCCCATAATGATCCCGATCCCGGAGGAATCCATGAACCGGGTATCTTCAAAATCAAATACCACATTTTCCACATTTTCCCTGACGAGCAGCTGGTCTGCCCCCTCACAGATATAGGAGGCTCTGTGATGATCCACTTCCTCCGGCATCCGGACCATCAGGCAATTGTCAATAATCTGAAAGTCTTGAAACTCTTCCATATACCCTCTCATTCTGCTGTTGCACAGCGTTTTTACTTTTACATTTTTCTATAAAAAAAGAGAACCTGCGTCTTATCGTAAGATTGTAAGTTCTCTTTCGTGTGTTGTGTAATTGTCTGATGGTATGTTGCTATCCTACTGTGCAGTATTCTCTGCCAGCTGGGAACGATATCTCTGGGCGCTTCTGGCGGTCTCGGTATCCGGGAACAACTCTATGATCTTGTCATAAGTAGCGATGGCATTCTGTGCATCATCACTCTTGCGGTAAGAGTTGCCCAGGGCAAGCCAGGCGTCCTTATTCGTCTCATCATAGATGACTGCCTTGGACAGATTCTCTATGGCCGTCGCATAATCCTCACTGCGGTATGCACTGTAGCCGGTCTCATAATATTGTGTGGACAACTGCGGTCCGATCAGGCCGAGCAATGTCTTATACAAAGTCTGGAAAGCTTCGGAAGTGCTGTCCACATCCACCGATGCGGAGATGCTCTCCAGGTTCGCTGCTGTCTGTGTAATATCCTGATTCTCCAGATATGCAGTGGCTGCTGCCAGCAGATTGTCAATGGTCTGCAGTGTACCATCGGCTCCCACATATCCCTGAAGTTCCTGATTCAGGGTATCGTTCTCTGTCTGAAGCGCCGCCATCTGTGTCTCCAGTTCCTGGATCCTCGATGTCTTGGTATCTAACTGGTTGCCGATATCCGTGATGGTCTTCTGGGCTTCGTTGTTGGCATTGGTCACTGCTGCCGGAACCACCAGGAAATACATCACTGCCAGTCCAATGACCAGTCCGATGGCAATATTGATCAGAGAGGATAATCCCGCGCTCTTCTGTTCCTTCACATTCAATGGCTGGATGATGATCTCATTGTCACTCTGGTAGCGGACCGCGTCGTCTTTTTTACGTCTGCCGGTCTGTTTGCCGTTCTCATCCGGTGCCAGCTGCATCTCCACTTCCTTCAGATAACGAAGTGTCAGAGTATTGTTGCGGTCGATGTCCATGCATTTGCGCAGTTCTCTCTCCGCTCTGTCCCACTGTTCGCTGTCCATGTAAAGCAGCGCTAACAGCTGGTGTGCCCGGATGAACTTCGGGTTCAGGGACAGTACCTTTTTCAGCTGGATAATTGCCAGATCCTTGCTGTCTTGATTGCAGTAGACCAACGCCTGGTTGTATTTTTTGATGGTCTGGTTAATGGCATCCAGGCGGGAAGCGTTGGACTGCAGCATATTGATATAATCGTCCGCAATATTTTTCTCGGGACGCATATTTTTGCTGATGACCCATTCACTGAGGGCAGCAACGACCTCTCCGGTCTCAAAATATACCAGTCCTAACAGATTTCTGGCTTCGATATTGTTTTTATTGAATTTCAGGCTCTGCCGTAAGCTGTTGATTGCACCTGTAAGATCCCGTACTCCCGCTTTCTCCAGTCCATCGTTGTAGAAACGGTTGGACATGCACATGATCTTTTTATAGAGGGATACATCTGCTCCACAGGATGTACAGAAATCATGCTCTGACAGATGGCAGCCGCAGTTATAACAAAACATGCCTTCCCTCCTATTTCTCTTCTTTTTCTTCTGCTTCTTTCATCATCTTTACCAGCAGATCCGCTGCATCGGTCAGATCCTGATTGTAGATGGCTTCTTCCGCGTCTTCCACTTCCAGGCTGGGATGAAACTTCTTCAGTTCTTCTTCAAAATTGATCATGGTCCAAAGACTCCTTTATTTCCCCGACAAGATACAGGCTGCCCGCGATATAGAGACGTTCTCCGGGGTGATTCTCCCGGATCTGCTCCCGCAGTGCCGTATCCGCTTCCGTATACATAGTATAATGTCCCGGATAAGCTGCCAGCAGATCTCTGAATTCTTCCATGGAGAGAGACCTCGCCGTCCGCATATGCGTAAAGGCGATGTGGTCGAACAATCCCGACGTTATCACCCGCTGTATCATATGCCTGCAATCCTTATCCGCAGCCACACCGAACAACAGTCTCCTGCCTGTCGTGTGGCCATCCTCTGCTACGGTATCCAGAAAAGCCCGGATGCCGTCGTCATTATGCGCACCATCCACATACACTTCGGGAAGCACCTCTTCCATGCGTCCCTGCCAGAAGCAATGCAATACGCCCTGCCGGATCTCTTCCACAGTGGGGCATCCGGCTGCAGCACACAGTCTGCCGACCGACGTATCCATGCTGCGAAACAGCACTTCGACCGCCCGTACCGCCAGTGCCGCATTTTCCATCTGGTAGCGTGCAATGGTATGCAAAGTAAGACTAATATAATTATAATACTCAGAGCGCAAGGAAAAATCAATGTATTTCTTCCGAAATCCAAGGAAAGTATAGTCCTTTTTCGACACCGGTATCTGCATCGCACCAAGTTCTGACGCTTTGCGGCAAATTACCTCCGACGCATCCGCATCCCCGTCCAAGTACACCACCGGCACTCCGGGACGCAGGATCCCTGCTTTTTCCGCAGCAATCTTCGCCGTGGTGTCTCCCAGGTACTGTACATGATCCAGACTGATCCTCGTAATTACGGTCAGGAGCTTGTTGTCCACATAGTTCGTGGCATCCAGCCTGCCCCCCAGTCCGGTCTCAATGATGCAGTAATCAGGCTTTTCTTCGGCAAAACAGCATAACGCCATGCAGAACAGATACTCATAAAAGTTGAGTACAAATTCTCCTGTAGCATCCGCTGCCTGTAATCCCTCCCAGACGGTTCGGAATGCCTGTAAAAAAGCATCCTCCGAAATCATTTCCCCGTTCACGGTAAACCGCTCCCGCATATCCACCAGATGTGGTGAGGTGAATACGGCAGTGCGATACCCCGCTTCCCGCAGGATCGAACTCATATAGGCACAGACAGAGCCTTTGCCATTGGTACCCGCCACATGGATGATCTTAAGGTTCTGCTCCGGATTGCCCAGTTTTTTCAAAAACCATCGAAGATCTCTGTGATCCTTTTTGACAGTAAAGCGGGGCATACCGTCAAGATATGCCACCGCTTCCTTAAATGTTGTAATATTCATACGATTTTTGTTATTTACGCTATTATGCCAGCTGCTCTAAACGCTTGGTGACCTGTTCCATCATCTGCTCGTATTTTGCCAGCTTTTCTTTCTCCTCGGCAATCTTCGCTTCGGGAGCCTTGGACAGGAATCTTTCATTGGACAGCATTCCCTTGGAACGTGCCAGTTCGCCTTCCAGCCTCTTCTGCTCTTTCTTCAGGCGCTCGATCTCCTGTGCAATGTCTACCAGCTCTGCGAAAGGAATGTACAGGGTCGCACCGGGGATCACTACGGATACCGCATCGTCTGCGATACCGGTCTTGTCAGCCTGGATCATGATCTCGTTGGCATAAGCAAGGCTTGCGAAGAACAGCTTGCCCTCCTCGAAGATCTTGCGGATCTCGGCATTTTCGCTGACTACATAGACACTTGCCTTACGGCTGGGTGCCACGTTCATCTCGGTACGGATGTTACGGATACCGCGAACAGCTTCCTTGATTGTCTCGATTGCCTTCTCCTCTGCGGGGAATGCACGATCCTCACTGTACTCCGGCCACTTGCTGATCATGATGGACTCTTCTTCGTTCTGAATGGTGCAGAAGATCTCCTCAGTGATGAACGGCATGTAAGGATGTAACAGCTTCAGAGCATCGATCAGGACGGTCTTTAAGGTCCACAGTGCCGCATTCTGGCTGACTGCATCGTCGGTGCTGTACAGACGGGGTTTTACCATCTCAATATACCAGTCACAGAACTCATCCCAGATAAAGTCGTATACTTTCTGTACGGCGATACCCAGTTCGAAGTGATCCATGTTGTCGGTCACATCTTTTACCAGAGTGTTCAGCTTGGACAGGATCCACTTATCTACGGGCTGTAGATCTGCTGCCGCAGGAGTGGTAATATCTTTTCCGTTCTTCTCCAGTGCCTGCTCCATGTTCATCATGATGAAACGGGAAGCATTCCATACCTTGTTGGCGAAGTTACGGCTGTTCTCTACTCTCTCATAGTAGAAACGCATATCGTTGCCCGGTGCGTTGCCGGTGATCAGGGTCAGACGCAGTGCATCGGCACCGTACTGGCTGATGATCTCCAGAGGGTCAATACCGTTGCCCAGAGACTTGGACATCTTACGTCCCTGACTGTCACGTACCAGTCCGTGGAACAGTACGGTCTTGAAGGGCTTTTCTCCCATCTGCTCGTATCCGGAGAAGATCATACGGATAACCCAGAAGAAGATGATGTCGTAACCGGTTACCAGTACATCGGTAGGATAGAAATATTTCAGATCCTCGGTCTGCTCCGGCCAGCCCAGAGTCTCGAAAGGCCACAGTGCGGAGGAGAACCAGGTATCCAGCGTATCGAGATCCTGTGTAAAGTGGGTGCAGCCGCACTTAGGACATACCTTGGGCATTTCCTTGGCTACTACTACCTCACCGCAGTCATCGCAGTAATATGCAGGGATTCTGTGTCCCCACCACAGCTGACGGCTGATACACCAGTCGCGGATATTGTCCGTCCAGTTGAAGTAGTTCTTCTCCATACGCTCGGGGATCAGCTTGATCTCACCGTTTTTCACAGCTTCTCTTGCAGGCTTGATCAGCTCATCCATCTTCACGAACCATTGCTCTTTTACCAGAGGCTCGATGGTGGTCTTACAACGGTCATGGGTACCTACGTTGTGTATGTGATCTTCGATCTTTACCAACAGTCCCATCTGGTCCAGTTCTTCCACGATGGCTTTTCTTGCCTCGTAACGGTCCATGCCCTCGAACTTGCCGCCGTTTTTATTGATGGTGGCATCATCATTCAGGATGTTGATCACGGGCAGATTGTGACGCTTGCCGACCTCAAAGTCGTTGGGGTCATGGGCGGGAGTGATCTTAACGACACCGGTACCGAACTCTCTGTCTACATACGCATCCTCTACGATAGGAATGACACGGTTTACAATAGGAAGCAGTACCTTTCTGCCATGCAGATGGGTGTAACGCTCGTCATCGGGATGGATTGCCACAGCGGTATCACCTAACATGGTCTCAGGACGGGTGGTGGCAAAAGTCAGAAACTCTGTGGTGCTGGGAGTGCCGTCCTCATTCATCAGAGGGTACTTGATATGCCAGAAATGTCCGGCCTGCTCCTGATATTCTACCTCTGCATCGGAGATGGATGTATTACATACGGGACACCAGTTGATGATACGGGCACCCTTGTAAATGTAGCCTTTTTCGTGCATCTTAACGAATACTTCGGTCACGGCCTTGTTGCAGCCTTCATCCATGGTGAAACGCTCTCTGTCCCAGTCACAGGAAGAGCCCAGTTTTTTCAGCTGTTCAATAATACGTCCGCCGTATTCCTTCTTCCACTCCCAGGCTCTCTCTAAGAACTTCTCTCGGCCCAGATCATGCTTGTCGATGCCTTCTTCTTTCAGCTTCTGGATGATCTTGACCTCGGTAGCGATACTTGCGTGGTCGGTGCCGGGCTGCCACAGTGCGTTGTAACCCTGCATTCTCTTATAACGGACCAGGATATCCTGCATGGTGTTGTCCAGTGCATGACCCATGTGGAGCTGTCCGGTGATATTTGGGGGCGGGATCACGATAGTGAAGGGAGTCTTGCTGTGATCTACCTCCGCATGAAAATACTTTTTGTCAAGCCATTTCTGATACAGTCTGTCTTCTATGCCGCTGGGGTCATAGGTCTTGGCTAATTCTTTGCTCATTTTGTCCTCCTTTTGTCTCTAAGAACTAGAAAAAGCCCTCTGCCGACTCTCGTCAGCAAAGGGCGTCAGTAACGCGGTACCACCTTTGTTCACAGCTTGCGCTGCCTCGCGACTTCCTACAAAGTCCTATCCGGTAACGGGGATAACTCGTGAAAACTTACGCTCGTAATACGATCTCAGCCCTCCGGCTTGGAAGCTACCTTCCACACTCCGCTCTTGAAGCAGCCTTCCAGCGCATACATGCAGCCGCTCTCTCTGGTAAGGGGATATGTGTACTCCTCTTCGTCATTGCCTTTTGATTTGTAAAACTACCAATAAAAAATATAGTACAGAGAGCAATCCTTTGTCAAGCAAATCTTGCCGCTATTCCTTATTTCTCTTACTTATTCAGTGCCTCGTAGTAACGGCTGTACTGCTTCTGCTTTACATCCAGGGTATCCTGAAGCTTCAGGGCGTTCAGACCTTCGATGTAGCTGTCAAAGCTGTCCATCTTCTTGGTTCCGGTGATGAATGCAGTTGCATTTTCATTCACATAGGTCTCAATATCTACCATGTAAGTATTGATTACCTCTGCCTCTTCTACTGTGGAGTAGATGAACGGCCAGGGCTCTACTACGAACTGCTCCTGCCATGCGTTGCACTCTGCGTGCCAGTCAGCAACCAGTGCATCGGTGGATACTACAGACTGCTGTGCAGGGAATACGAAGGAAGGATTGATACCTAACTGCTGCAGCCAGTCATTGTCACCAGCCTGCTCGGTATAGGACTTGTTGCCGGAAGCATCTACCGTATAGCTTTCGCCCTCAATTCCCCACTGATACATGGTCTGGCAGGGCTCACTCATCGCATAGTCTAAGAACTTGCAAGCCAGATCGATATTCTTGGAAGAAGAATTTACACCAAACATATTACCCAGTTCCACACGTCCTACATAATATCCCTCATGGGTTCCGGACAAGGGAGCTGCACCGACAAATGCAGTTTTGGCGGTACCGTCATAGTAAGGCAGAACGTTACTGTACATCATGGACATTGCCCAGCTGAAGTCAAAGGCAACACCGGTCAGATCGTTGGAAATACGCTCAATTACCTGGTCTCTGTCCAGGGAGGTGTATTCCACTTCCAGAAGCCCTTCTTCGTAAAGTCCGTTCAGGAATTCCAGATATGCCTTAAAGTTCTCGGAATCTGCGTAAGCATAAGTTACATTTCCCTTATCGTCTGCCTGGAAGCCGCTTACTAAGTCAAGTCCGAAAGCAGGTCCGAACATATAGGGCAGAAAATCTGCCATAATGCTCATGGGAATCTCGTCGTTTGCATCGCCGTTGCCGTTCATGTCATGCTCTTTGAAGTAACGAAGCAGTGTCACGAAATCATCCAGATTATCCGGTGCTTCCATACCCGCCTCATCCAGCCATTTCTGGTTGTACATCAATACGGGCTGATAATCCTTACCTACGTTGGTGCTGGGTACATAATAAATATGACCGTCTTCTGCGGTGATTTCCGCCTTGATGACCGGATTCTCATCCAGCCACTTGGAGAAGTTGGGCATGGATGTGAAATACTCATCCAGTGCAACAAACATACCGGATTTAATATAGATCTGGTTCGGATCCTGGTCGGGAAGCAGTATAATGTCTGCATCCACCGCACCGGTAGTCAGCATGGGACCTACGGAGTCTGCATAGTTGTTGTAATCTACCAGCTGCCAGTCTACACTGATTCCGGCGTTTGCGATTACAGTCTCCACGATTTCCGCACTTGCGATATCCACGTTGGTGTAGTTGGAAGTCTGTGCCAGAATCTTCAAGGAAGCTCCCTCATCCTTTGTGATAGGTGCGGTTCCTTCATAGGTGTAACCGCTCTTATCTGCTCCGCCTGCTTCTGCCTGACCGCCTCCGGCACTTCCATTTGATGATCCGCATCCGGTCAGGAGGCCTGCTGTCATTGCCATTACCAGTGCCAATGCCATCCATTTTTTCTTTTTCATGTTTTCCTCCAATCTTTTCGTCCTCGGACGATGTTTTAATAGTTTTTTGCTCTATAAAAACGCGCCTTACCGCATTTGCAGGCTAATTAAATTATCAGCCCTTTACCGCTCCTAACATGGTGCCTTCCACCAGGTACTTCTGTACGAAAGGTACGATCAGCATGATCGGTATTACCGATACTACAATGCACACATATCTTACCTGAATGGAAGACTGGCTGGCTGCTGCCATGCTGACGCTGGTGGTCTGCATGATCTCCGAGCTTGCCTCCAGCAGAATTCTTCTTAAGAATAACTGCAAAGGCTCCAGTTCCTTCTTACTTATGTAGAGCATTGCATTAAAGAAATCATTATATCTTGCCACGGCGTAATACAGTGTCAGCACCGCCAGTGTCGGTTTGATCAGGGGCACTGCGATCTTCGTCATGATCAGGATGTCATTGGCTCCCTCTAACGCTGCCTCTTCAAACAGTTCCTCCGAAATAGATTCAAAAGCGGAACGGCATATCATGACATTGTAAGCGCTGATCAGCACCGGCAGTATCATTGACCATCTGGTGTTGTACAGTCCCAGACCCGTTACCACGATGTAGATAGGAATCAGTCCGCCGGAAAAGTACATGGTAAATGCCAGTAAAAAGTTCATCTGCTTTCTTAAGCAGAAATGCTTTCTGGACAAGGGGTAAGCTGCCAGGCAGGTAAACACAATGTTGAACAGGGTTCCTACCACGGTATAGAAAAATGTGTTTCCATAGGAGAGCCAAAGCTGCTTATAATTCAGTACTCTCTTAAGTGCATCAAAATTCAGATCCACCGGAAACAGTGTGACAAGTCCTTTGTTGACCGCATCTCCGGAGCTCAATGATACGCTGACTACATATAGGAAAGGATACACACAGACCACAACCGCAAATGCCAGAAAAACAGCTACTACAATGTCAAATATGGTGTCCCCCAGGGATTGTTTTCTTCTTTTTCTTCTCATCCTTCTCTTCACACCTTTCTATTACCAGATTGCCGTATCTGTCAGTTTTCTGCTCAACTTGTTCGCTACAAATACAATAACGAAATTCACCACCGAGTTGAACAGTCCGACTGCCGCCGCATAGCTGTAATTATTACTGATAATACCTTGTCTGTACACATAGGTCTGAATGACATCCGCCGTCTCATACACTGCTGTATTATAGAGCAGATATACCTTTTCAAATCCAACCGACATCATGCTGCCAAGCGTCATGATCAGAAGCAGGATAATGGTAGGCTTGATACTGGGTAACACCAGATGCCAGATCACCTGTCTCTTGTTGGCTCCGTCCACTTTCATCGCCTCATACAGATCCGGGGAGATTCCCATGATCGCCGCCACGAAGATAATGGAGTTAAATCCGAAGGATTGCCAGGAACCGGAGATAACGTAGATCGCCCGGAACCATTCCGGCAGGCTCATAAAGTTGATAGGTCCAATGCCGATTCTCTGTAACAGCTGATTAATAATACCGCTGGAGGGAGATAAAAAGTTATTTATCATACCACACACAACTACGGTTGAAATAAAGTAGGGCAGGTAAGTTGTCACCTGTACTGTCTTCTGTACGCCCTTCCTTTTTATCTGGGTTACCGCTACCGCGAATAAAATCGGAATCGGGAATCCGAAAATCAGGGAATAAAAGGAAAGTAAAAAAGTGTTTCTCACAAGCCGCCATGCATATATGGAACTAAAAAACTGTTTAAACCACTTCAGTCCCACAAATTCACTGGTAAAAATTCCCGCCAGTCCCGAGCCCATCTTATATTGTGTAAATGCCATATAGAGTCCCGTCATCGGGAAGTAGCAAAACACAACATAATAAATGACTACCGGGAGAATCATTATCAGCAGATATTTGTCTCTCTTTAAGTTCTTTTTCCACCTACGTTTCGTTTCTGCCTTCATCATGCCTCTCATTTCCGCCGCCCTTCACCGGCATTTGCTTTTGGTTACTTTTTCTGTTCTTGCTTCCCTCGAAGCACTTTTAGCATACAATTTGATCGTAGTTTTGTATAGAATCAAAAACAGAACTGCAAAATTGCACGAATAAATCCGGCAGAAAATGAATCATCTGTTCAAGATGCATCATTTCCTGCCGGTTTGTTCCTTTTTTGATGCTATTCCATTTTTGATGCTTTATTTTTCTTCCTGTCCGTAATCACTGGGGTTTACGCCCATGATACTCTTAAAATTCCTGCGGAAAGTCAGCTGATTGGTATATCCGCACATCGCTGCCACTTCCGAGAGAGAATGCTGACCGCTCTCCAAAAGCTCCGCTGCCTTCTGAATCCTCCGCTTCTGAATGTATTGCAGATAGGTAATGCCGAATCTCTTTTTGCACAAAAGGGACAGGTATTTGCTGCTTACCTTGAAATGCTCCGCAACACTCTGTAAGGACAGCTCCGATACGAAGCAGTTCTCATCCATATAGGCAATGATCTCATCCTCCAGTCGGGAATCCTCCGCCTGTACTTCCTCGGTATGCAGGGATTCCGCAATGGAGCAAAGTGCCGCATCATAATAATCAAACACTTCCTGCAGCGTTGCCAGTTCGTGATATTTTTCCACGCTGATATGGGTGGTATTTAACTCCGTAATATCCCTCAGTGTCTTAATGACCGCCAGATGCAGTTCGTCGATCAGCGCCCGGTACATCTCCGGTGCCCCCGCCAGATCCCAGTTTTTCTGATAAATCTCTTTTAACATCTCATGGATCTGTTCTACGGCATCTTTTTCCAGATATTTTTTCAGACGATCCCTGAAATTCACAGGGAAATAATAATCCGTCGGCTTGCCGCTGCGCTCTTCCAGGAAATACACTTCTCCCCTGCCGTCGGTCAGGATGCCGTCCAGTGCTTTCATCGCACCGTCGCACGCCGCCTGCAGTTCGTTGATGTCTTCCCGCAAAATATCCACGCCGATGGTGATCGTACAGTGCTCTTTTTCCGTTGCCGAGCTTAAGTATTTATGGATGCTGTAGAACAAATCGTCCATAGGCTCTTCATTTTCAAAATTTGCAATCAGAAATACATGGCTGATATCCCGGAAATAATAGACAATATGTATTTCCTCCGTGGAAAAACTCTCCGACATTACTCGGAACAGTTCCTTGATCTTCTGCCGGTATTCCTCTGTATTTTCCTCCATTTTTGCATATGCCAGATTGACCGCACCTACGATAAAATAGGGTTTTATCAGATCCAGATAGCTTTCCTCGGAAAAAATACGGATATTTTCCTCTTCCATATTTCCCGTAATCATAGAATGGAGTACGCCGGTCTTTGCATAAGGAGTGATGGTAAGCATTCTTTCCCGGTAACCGTTCTTCTCACCGATCAGGCTCCGGATCCCGTTGATGATCCCAGCCATCTCATCCTCGCCGGAATCTCCCCAGGAGGTCTGATTCTCCTGACCGCGCTCTCCCTTTACCATCTGCTCGAGGTGATCGATGGGCATATAATATTTTCTGCTCTCCCGGAAGGCAAGCCATACGAAGCAGGCGGAGATCAGTATCGTGGCAACCAGCATCAGATAGAAGAACAGATTTCCGTCCAGAGGGATTTTGTCGGAGGCATATACCGTGCACAGAAGCCCCATACAATGGGCGGTCTCTCTGGAATATACCTTGCCCTGCTGCTCTCCCACCGTAAAAAAGGTCTCATCGCCGTAGGAGATACTCACTCCGTAGCCTTCACTTAAAACAGCTTCCAGTTCACTCTCCAGGCTGTTTAGATCAAACAGAATACAGATGGTACCGATATCGCTTCCGTTCTGATAGGTATAGGCATCGCAGTACATCAGGCATTTCTTCTGAAAAGAATACCTTTTGCTGTCGAACCCGAATATTTCATTCAGGCTGCCCACCTTCAGATAAGGATACTCCACATTTTCCGATACAAAGGTATCGCTTAACTTGATCACACCACTGCTGGAATATGCCTTGTCGCTGTTGTCCAGAAAAATAATGGTCTTATACACAGAAAGTCCGCCGGACGCCATGGTATTTTTCAGTTCACTCTGAATCGTAAACAGCGTATAGGAATCCAGCACTGTTCCCAGGCGGCTGTTTAAATACAGCTGCTTCAGGGAAGTGGAATAGCTCAGATTCTGAACAATATTCTGGGCATTCAAAAATCGGGTGTCCAGGAGATTAACCACCTCATCTAATTGAATTTCGCTTTTTCTCTCTATCTGAAACTGATTCATCCGATGATTCTCGTAGCAGATAAAAGCCGTATAGATTGTAAGACAGGTAAAAATAACTAGAAGATAGGTTAAAAATAACCTGCGAAACACCTTGCTCTGAAATAACTCTTTCAATACAATGTCCCCCAAAAATGTGATTACCATAACGGATCACTGTTATATTAATCATATCAAAAAACGACAAATAGTCAATCTGTTTTAGTTTAAGGTTCTGTGGTTTCCTCTCAAACTGGTATGGTAAAAAAAACTCATTCTGGCTCTTTCAAGCAAGCCACTTTTTCTATACACTGAATCCTAACATATCCCACCGAACAAATGGGAATTATGAAAAAGAAACCAAAAGAGGAGATCATCATTATGGAAAAGAAAAAATCATACGGCGTATTGATCGCGGGAGTTACTCTCCTGATCCTGGGAATCGTCCTGGCAGTCATTACCCACAATAACAGTTATCAGCAGTCCGTTGCCTACGGTGACCAGTTAAGCGAAGTCAAAGCTTCCATCGAAGCCATCAGCGGCGGCACCGCTACCGGAGATCTGGATGCCCTGAATGCACAGAAGAGCGAATTATCCGATCTGAAGTTAGCCGCGGAGCGTCCTTACTCTTACAGCCTGGTTCTGGTATTCTTCGCAATCCTGTTAACCGCTAAGGGATTGTACAATGCCATCGCCGGTGTGATTCCCGCGCAAAAAGCGGATGTGAAAAAACTGGCACAGGCAGGTCTGCTGGCAGCTCTGTGCTATATCGGATTTGCTTTCTTCAAGATCGACATCCCCGTTGGTCCCGAAAAGACCGCCTTCCATCTGGGCAATGTATTCTGCGTACTGGCAGCTCTGCTGCTTGGCGGATACTGGGGCGGACTTGCCGGTGCCATCGGCATGACCATCGCCGATCTGACCACCGCTTATGTGACCAGTGCTCCCAAGACCTTCTTATTAAAACTGTGCATCGGTCTGATCGTAGGTCTGGTAGCTCACAAGATCTTCCACTTAAGCAAAGAGCATTCCGCAAAATACGTAACCGGTGTAACGATCCTGGCTTCTGCCTGCGGTATGGCATTCAATGTCGTAGCGGATCCTTTGGTTGGTTACTTCTATAAAATGTATCTGTTGGGCGTGCCTCAGGATATCTCCAAGGCTCTGGCAAAGATCAGCACCGTAACCACCGGTGTCAACGCTATCGTTGCTGTGATCTGTGCTTCCGTATTCTACCTGGCACTGCGTCCGGCACTGAAGAAAGCAGGATTATTCCATGAAATGTAATTCCAATAGCAATCTGCAAAAAGGCGGGGATTTTATTCCCCGCCTTGCTATGATTAACGATATTGCCGGTTTCGGGCGCTGCTCCACCACCGTGTCCCTGCCCGTGATCAGCGTAATGAAGGTACAGGTATGCCCTGTGCCTACTTCTGTTTTATCGAACCATTTAGGATTTCCTCTCTGTCACTTCGATGACTATACCTCTCATATGAGAGACTATATAAAAATATGGAGGGAACTGGGACTTACCTTCGATGGGTTATACTGCGGATTCTTGGGAAATGAGGAGCAGATTGACATTGTAAGAGAATTCGTGGAAATGTTCCGGCCGCCCCTGTTCCTGCTGGATCCGGTCATGGGAGATCACGGCAAAGCCTACTCTTCCATTACAGAAACACATATTCGGAAGATGAAAGAACTGCTGCCGCTGGCGAATATTATTACACCAAATATCACGGAAGCCTGTCTGCTGACCGGGACTCCCTGGAAGGAAGGGGAATGGACGATGCCGGAGCTGTCCGGGTTATGTGAGCGGCTGTCTGCAGGCGGTTCTGCCGGTGCCTCCATCGTCATCACCGGGATCCGTCAGGGCGATTCCCTGGTGAATTTCCTGTGGGACGATGGCGTCTATACCACCGTTTCCACCCCCATCGCCGGAGCCTCCCGCCCCGGCACCGGAGACATCTTCGCCTCCATCCTCGCCGCCGATGCCGTCCGCGGCGAGACACTGCTAACTTCCGTGCAGAAGGCTGCGAACTTCGTAGGACTGTGCATTGCCGGAAGCGAAAAGGCCGGAACGCCGGTGCAGGAGGGCGTGGTGTTTGAGAAATATCTGGCGGCGCTGTTATAATAGAAAAGGAATTGTAGTCGTTCTCAATTGAGAGCCCGTATATTGAATGCTTAAACGGTGTGCTACGATTCTTTTTTATGTTATACTAATTGTATTCTACCTGGAAAGGGGTTTTCTGTTTCCAATCTCTACAATATGCGTCTGTTCTATATGCACCATCAAAAATTCCAGACAGTGTCTGGAAAATTGTCGTGGTCGCATTACTGTGAATTGTTGTCGATTTCAGACCCAGATAAACGCAGCTTTTATGCTCTCGGTGGTCTGTCCAACAATATCTTTGCTTCACGCTATGTTTCTTATATTCCAAATAAGGAGCAGCTCATCGCACAGGTAGAAGCTGTTTTGAAAGAATGGCACAAACCGAAAAAAGAATAACAAAAGAATTCTAACATTACCGCCTGAGGGAATCACAACTCCACTCAGGCGGTAATGCCAAGAAATATTTTATTGAAACTCCACCTTCACGCTTCCCATGGCGCATTCCAGCTGCATGTTCTTATCCGCATGGTTGTCGATCTGTTTCTCCTGCGCCATGCCGTTGTAGCTGTCGCTACCGACTTTCATGACGCCCATACCACAGCTTAAGTCATAGTTGAAATCGTTCTGTTCTCCGGCAAGGGTCAGCTTCAATTCTCCCATGGAACAGTCTGCGTTCAGGCTCTCGGTCACATCTCCGGTCAGGTGTACAGACCCCATTCCTACGGACACCTCTGTTACACGGCTATTCAGTTCTTCTACGGTTAACTGCCCGGCACCCACATTGGCTTCCAAAGAGCCCGTCTGCAATTCCTCTACGTTAAGGCTTCCGGCTCCCACATCCAGAGAGGTATTCTCAAAATAATATCCCTCCGGCACATACAGACAGATAGAGCCGCCCAGATTGCCTTGATCATCACTGCCTGCTTTTGAGGTTCCACAGATCACCAGCGTATTATCTTCCACATATCCCTGGAATTTCCGCATTCCTTCGGCTTCTACCCGGAAGCAGTCGTCTTCCGACACCTGAATCTCCATGGAGCAGCCACCTGCCTGGACCTGTAACCGTATAATTCCAAGACTGCTGTCAGCCAGGACATAAGATTCTACTCTTCCTGACTTCACCTCATAATCCGGATCATACTCCACATTATCCTCCAGATCATAATGCACGTCGCCCATATTTTCCTGGATCTGTTCTGCCACGCCGTCCCAGACGTCATCTCCCCAGCCTATTGCCGACAGGATCTCCTGAAAAGAAAACCGGGGAGAACCGTGTCCCATACTTCCTGCTACTCCTATGAGTACTCCCAATACGATAAATATCAAAGCTGTGACAGCACAGCCCTTCATAAACTTTTTCATGCGTTTGCTTTACCTCTTTTCTGGAATAATCCGCCGATCCAACGACAAACTGCTGGGGTGATGATCCCCGCCATAGCCACGGTCAGCATCAAAAACAGCAGTCTGACGCCTCCGCAGATCAGTCCGGCACCGATCAGGCACATTCCCACAAAGGGATGGGTAAACATGCTGATGATTCCTGTAACCACCAGTGTGATCAGCACGATAGCATCCAGCAGAGCTGCTCCTGTATTAAAAAGCATTCTATCGCTCCTCTCTGAAATTTGCGGCTATACGGCATATAATATCATGATGCCTGGGTCAAAAGGTCTAAGCCCACATGAGCTTGCTCATAAGTGGGTGAAAGACCTTGGGACCCGCCCCGATATGAGCATAAAAGTGGGATGATAATCCCACGATATGCGAATATTGGGTAGGATTGTGGGAGTGCGTAGCACGGAGCAATCCGTAAGCATCAAAGTCGGGGGCTTTTGACCCCGACATCATATCATGCGTCAATAGAGAGAAACCGTAAGAAATTCTAAAGACTTTCCAAAGATTCCGCCGTCTCCTCCAAAAGCTCCTGGCGGACACTGTTTTTATGAATCACGATGGCAGAGATCAGAATTGCTCCCCAAAATACATTCAGCGGGATTCTCTGAACGGTCAGCAGTATCGCCGCCCCCACTGCAAAACAGATATAGGTGATCCGGGTCCTTTTGGTATGCGGTCTTATGAGAAGTGCAGACCCCGACAAATACAATACGATCAGCAACAGTAATAATTCCGGCTGTACCGGCGCCAATCCGATCAGCACGCCGAAAGATACCGCAATGGCTTTGCCCCCTTTTCCGTGGTAAAACAGGGAATAGGCATGCCCCAGTACCGGTGCCGCCATAATAAGCGGGAACAGACTGCCTGTCACCAGTCCCATGCCGACCGCCACATATACCGGCAGTGCTCCCTTTAACAAATCTCCCAGCAGACACAGAATTCCCACGGGCACCCCCGCGTATTTCATGGCATTGGCAGTCCCCGGATTATGGTCAATGCTGACCTCGGTGACATCGATTCCCTTGATCCATTTCGGCAACGCTCTGCTGAACAATATACTTCCGCATAACAATCCAAAGACTGTCATTCCCAGTTCTCGTATGATCATGTCGTACTCCTGTCGCCCTGTCCGCAGATAAATTCACAGATTGCATCGGCGGCATAAGGCTTCCCGTATTTTTCCTGACACAGGCGCATTTTCTCCCGTGCCTCCGGATCCCGCAAAAGTTCCAGCCCTTCCTGTATCATGATATCTTCCGTCTCTCCCGATACGGACATGCCGTGCTCCGTAAAAAATGCCACATTGCGGTCTTCGCATCCCGGAATCGGCTTCGTGTGTATCAGTGCGACTTTCGCTGCCACTGCCTCCGTGGAGGTCAGTCCACCGGGCTTAGTAAACAGCACATCCGCCGCTGCCATATAAAGATGGGCTTCTGTCGTAAAATCCAGTATGTGCACCCGGCTGATTCCTGCATAAGTATCCCTGAGTGTCTTCTTCAGTTCCTCATTGGTGCCGCCTAAAATATACAGATGGGTCTCCTCCCCGGTCTGTTCCACCAGTTTCGCCGCCATGCTCTCCACGCGGCCGTAGCCCATGCTTCCCGTCATCATGAGAATGCAGGGAGCATCCGCAGGAATCCCCAGATGTTCTCTCGCCTCCGCCCGGGTGGGAAGATGCAGGAACCGTTCCGACACCGGGATCCCCGCAGGGACCAGCTTCTCTGCGGGAATGCCACGTCTGATGAATTCCGTCGACAGTTCCTCGTGGGGGATAAAATAGTAATCCACTCTGGTCTCTTCCGTAAAAGGAATGCAAGTATAATCCGTAGCAATAAAATAGGTTCGCACATTCAGCTTAGCTTTACGAAGCAGCCAGGTCATGGCTTCCGCCGGAAACAGGTGCGGCATCACCACCGTGTCATATCCGTTCTCTGTGATATAATTGCACAGCCTGTCCGCATACAACGCATTGGCAAAATACACCGGGGACTTTAATCTGGCGGAAGAAATCGCCCTTCCCGCCCGGTACGCTCCGGCAAACGCCTTTTTCGCCCGCACTGTGCTCCAGATATAGATCCGGTGTCCGTAGGCGCTGGCCTTGTCCGATGCAAAATCCAGTACATCCGCCAGTTCACAGGGGATATTTCGCCTTTCAAACTGTTCTTTCACCGCTTTTGCAGCGGAATTGTGTCCCTCACCGGTGCCGGTGGATAAGATCAGTACCTTCATAGAATCTGTTCTCCTTTGATAACTATTCAGAGCCCATTCGCAAAATCGTCTCTTCGAGACTTTCCTGAATAACATGCTTGCATGTTATTTGCTCATGGAGGCTACTTCGTCAAAGAAATATTGTCCAATCTTCTTATGAATGCAAGCATTCAACGAAGTTTAGCCAATATTTCATGACTCTGAATAGTTATTCCATGAGCCAAAAATATGCGCTGTAAGCGGGCAGAAGGCTTCCGCCGCCAAAGTCATGTTTTTCCCCGGTGATCAGATCCACCGCTGTGCCGCAGCCGGCATCAAAATGCGCCATGAAATCCGCTCCGTCCGCATTGATTGCCACCATGACTCTCTCATACTCCGACTTTCTCTCGAAAATACACTGCTTATTGGTCAGTAACACGGAACGGAATGCGCCGTAGTTCAGGGCTTCGGAATGCTTTTTAGCTTCCGCCAGCCTGCTGATCCAGTCACACAGACTATTCCACTCCGGCTTGTCAAAGCAGGGGCGCAGTGCGGGATCCCCGTCTTCCTTCTTCGCCTTGAATCCCCATTCGCTTCCGTAATAGACACAGGGGATGCCGGGCATACCAAATGCCATGGCATAGATCAGGGGCAGATGATTCTCATTATTCAAAATACTAGCCACACGGGTCACATCATGGTTATCCACGAAGGACAACAAATGCTTCCCTTTATATAATGTCCAGTTCTCCGGTCCGAACTGCCGCAGCAGGGAATGCACGATCTCGAACATGTTCATACTGTTGAAGCTGCTGTAAAGTCCCTTATAGCACTCGTAGTTCGTGGCAGAATGCAGCATCTGATCGTTCATCAGACGGTTGTAATCTCCGTGAAGCATCTCTCCTAATAAGAAGAAATCCTGCTTGTAGGCACCGGTCACTTCCCGCAGTCTTCTGACGAAATTCTCATCCAGACTGTACGCCACATCCAGGCGCAGACCGTCGATGCCAAACTCATCGATCCAGCCCTTCACACTGTCTAACAGATAATTTACCACCTCAGGGTTTTGCAGGTTCAGCTTCACCAGATCAAAGCAGCCTTCCCAGCCCTCATACCAAAGCCCGTCGTTGTAATTGGAATTGCCACCGAAATCGATCCGATAGAACCAGTTCACATAGGGAGAATTCTCCCGGTTTTTAATCACATCCTGAAACTGCGCGAAACCTCTGCCCACATGATTAAACACACCGTCCAGCACCACCCGGATTCCTGCCGCATGCAGTGCATCGCAGACTTCCTTAAAATCCTCATTGGTTCCAAGTCTCACATCGATCTTCCGATAATCCCTGGTATTGTAGCCATGGGTATCGGATTCAAATACCGGGGAAAAATATACCGCATTCATTCCCAGCTTCTGCATATGGGGGATCCACTCCTCCACACGTTTGATCTCATGCCTCTGTATTCCGTCATTCTCAAACGGGACTCCGCAGAATCCCATAGGATAGATCTGATAAAATACACTTTCATATGCCCACATACCGGTCACCATGCCTTTCTGTCCTTTATTTTTCTGTCAATTTGTTCCGTTGACTGATCCAGTACCATTTTATTTTTGTTATCCACAATGGTCTTGCTGCTATTATACACCATTTTGATCCATCTGTCGTTTTTTCTGTGAAAAGCCCCAAATAATCCACAAAATCCACCGACTTATCCACATATACACGTGTGTCATATGTGGTTATGTGGATTGTCATATTGCATATCATCTCGGGTATCATATAAAAAATCACTGCTTCTGCCACAGCCAGGCATCCCAGAATCGCTCCACCTTTTTCGCTACGGTATCCACCGTCACCGGCTGTACCTGTTCCCACTCTCTGGGGAATAACCGCCGATAGGAATACTGTTGAAACCGCTCATCCAGCAGGACGATGATGCCTACATCTTCTGCCGTCCGGATCACCCTTCCCGCCGCCTGCAGTACTTTATTCATCCCGGGATACCGGTAAGAATAGTCAAAGCCGTTCTCTCCGTCCTCATCGAAATACCCCTTCAGAATCTCCCGCTCACAACCTACCTGGGGAAGCCCGGTTCCTACTACGATTACACCGATCAGGCTGTCTTTTTTCAGGTCGATGCCCTCTCCGAATATACCTCCCAGCACGCAGAAACCAATCAGGGTCTGTTCTTCTTCCTCCTCGATCTCCATGCCGATGAGGCTCTGCAGGTCACAGTCTTCATTGCCACGGAAGCGGTTTAGGAAGTATTCCCTCTCTTCCTCATTCATGGACTCCTGCTGCACCAGGCACTCCTCTTCCTCTGTTAAAAAATACTGCTCATAAATCTCATAAATATGATTCATAAAGGAATAGGACGGGAAAAATACCATGTAATTACCGTGCCGGTTCTTCACGACTTCGTGAATATAACGAGCAATATTGTAGTATTCTTCCTGGGATCTGCGGGTGAACTTGCTGGTCACATCCCCGGCAATCAGTATGGTGCGCTTCTCGGGATCGAATACCGAGTGAGCGTATACCTCATAGTCTTCCTTCTCGCCACCCAACAGATTCTTGTAATACTGAATCGGCAGAAATGTGGCGGAGAATAGGATCGTGCTGCGTCCCCTGAGCATGCATTCCTTCAGATTCTCTCTGGGATTGACGCAGAACAGTTTTAATTCAAAACTTCCGTCCTCGCACAATCTGGTATATTTCACATAGTTTTCGTCCTGTCTCTCGTAAATATCCAGGAAATGACTGAGTTTGAAGTAGAAGTCCAGCAGATTCTCCCGCACTTCTAGGCTGACCTTCTCCTGCTCCTCCAGATAATCGCTGATAATGCCGTGAAGTCTGGTCAGCGGCTGCACCAGCATGTCGATATCCTCCACCAGCCGATACCCGTCGCAGTCCCGCTTCATGGATAACAGCTGTGCATTGCACTTTTCCAGCAGCTGGCTGATTCTCTCCGCATAGCCTTCCCGCACAAAGATACTCTTTCCGTCGGACTTTCTTCCCTTATGTCCTTTGATATAGAGAGTGTCCGTACCATCCGTTTCCACGAACGTATGCTCCTGTGGCAGTTGTTTTGACATGTCTGTCATTTCTAATGTCATTTGTCCGGAAATCTCGTCTTTATCACGCTTTTTGAGCGCTGCCTCCTCCATTTCCGACACGATTGTCTGTTTTATCTCCCGCTTCAGTTCCAGCAGGTCTTCTTTCCGCAGAGGTGCGCTGTACATCTCTCTGCCCCGCTCTAAGAGGTTATGTGCCTCATCGATCAGAAATACATAATCCCCCTGGCTGCCATCTCCGAAGAATCGCTTCAGATACACATGAGGATCAAAGAGGTAATTATAATCCCCGATAATGCCATCAGCGAACAGGCTTAAGTCCAGTCCGAATTCAAAGGGACACACCTGATATTTCAGGGCATATTCTTCTATTTTACTTCTCGTAAAGCTCTCTTCGTGGGTCAGCAGATCATAGATGGCATCATTGATCCGGTCAAAATGTCCCTTGGCATAAGGGCACTGCTCCGGATTACACTCCGTATGCTCCTGAAAACAGATCTTCTCTTTCGCCGTCAGGATAATGCTCTTGAATCGCAGCCCCTTTTCCCTGAGCAGTGAGAAAGTATCCTCCGCCACCGTCCGGGTGATGGTCTTTGCCGTCAGGTAGAACAGCTTGTCCCCCATATCTTTTCCCATGGCTTTTACCGTAGGGAAGATGGTGGATATGGTCTTGCCTACTCCCGTGGGAGCTTCGATGAATAGTTTTCTCTTATGATAAATTGTCTGGTACACATAGCTGACCAGTTCCTTCTGTCCATCCCGGTACGCAAAGGGGAATTGCAGTTCGGCAATGGACTGCTGTCTGAGTTCTCTCCACTGCCAGGTATAATCCGCCCATTTACGATAGTCGCTGATCAACTGCTGAAACCAGGCTTCCAGTTTTACGAATTCATAGTCCTCATAAAAATAGCGGATATCCTCCGTCTCGATATTACAATAAGTCAGCCGCACCCGGATATAGGGCAGTCCTTTTTGCAGGCTGTACATATAGGCATAGCATTTCGCCTGGGCAATATGCAGTGGCAGCGGTGCCTTCAGTTTCGACAGGTCTCTGTAAGTACCCTTGATCTCATCGATGGTAGTCTCTCCATTCTGCTCAATAATGCCGTCCGCCCGTCCCTCCACAATGATGACATAGTTCTCCGTGGGATGGGTGTATTTCAGCGCCACTTCCGCCCGATATTCCGCACCCATGCGGCGCTGGATCATGCGGTGGATCCGGCTGCCCTCCTGCATGGCATTCTCTGGGGATCCCTGCCTCCTGTCGTCAATGTCGCCACTGCGCAGGATGAACTCCACAAGATTACGTACCGATGTTCTGACTTCTCCCGCCATGTGACTTCACCTCCGATTTTTTTGCATAGGAAAACTCCCCAGGTAAATAGTACTCTATCTTACCTGGGGAGTCAAATCACATCCTGTTATTGAGAAATACTAGCAGGCAATTGCACACTGCTTCAGCATCTCTTCGAATTTATCATTGTAGCCGTCATAGGATACGGTCAGCGGCTTCGTGAAATCCAATCCATACACTCCAAGGAATGATTTGGCATCGATTACGTATCTGTTATAGCATATATCAATATCAAAATCACACTTTGAAGCTACATCAACAAAATGCTTCACGTCTTCAGGTGTCAAACGGATCGTCTTTAACATTTCTGGTTCCTTCCTTTCAATAGTAAGTAAAACAATACATCGGGGTTCTCTTCCCCCACACATCTGAAATCATTACTATTATAGCCAAACAAACCCAAATGTAAAGCTATTTTTTTCTTCGAAAAAGCGCACATATCAGCCGTTTTCCCTACTCTGTTATCATTTTCACAATAGATGGTCTCCATCCGGAAAACCTTTTCGGCGATTTGCATATTTGCTACGTTACCGCGATAAAATCCAAATCCCAAATTGGCAAAATCTACCTAAATTCTACCATATATTCTTGGAACCTGAGCGGCAGCATATTTCGCTGTAAATTCAGGTTTTCCCGCTCTTTTATGGCTATTGTATGACAGAAGGAACGGAAAAGTTCCCGGTAATGCAGCTCCGCAGCGGACAGGCTCTCCGTCTTGGACTGTACCCTCTCCCAGGCATCCTTCCCCTGCAGCGTATACCATGGTCTCCCGGCGGGATGTACCCCAAACAGATAGCGCCCCGCATCGAACAACAGAAAATCTTCCATGGGAAAACGGTCAGCAAAATGTACCATCAAAAAGGTCAGGATATTGTTCTTCGGTGCGATCTTCGAGTAGAGGATCGTATTCTCCAGTTCCTCAAATCGTACGAACCCTTCCAGATGATGATACTCATTCCCGGCTGCTCTTGCCAAGCTGAAAGTCTGGTTCACATAAGTGTCTGCCATGGCATCCATTAGATGCCCTGCCGGGCACTTCTCAGCCAGTCCCTTCGCAATAGTCCGGTATACCGCCTGTGCCTTCTCCGGCTTCGGCGATGCCAGCGCCAGACACAAGCTCTCATAATCATCCTCCCCAAACCGCCGCTTCAGTGTCCGGATTACCTTGATCGTTTTCTCCGGATCCGGCACCACCTCCACCGACTCCGAGAACAGCAGGTTCTCCTCGATGGTGGTGACCATAGTATCCCGGACAGGAGAATGATCCTCGTAGGTATTGTAGATTGCGGTGAAGATTCCCTCTAACGAATCCTCACAGTGATAGATCTTCATATAATATATTTTACCTCCCGTCAGCGGGTTACAGCTCCCCCACCGCCGCAGGCAGCACTTCCTCCTGCCGCACCCCGGTCTGGAACATCCCGTCATCGAATAAAGTCATCTGTCGGTAACTCATGCCGTCCGTACCGAACCGGATTCGGTCCTTCGGATCCGTCAGATTCCGCACGATATAATCCTCCTCCAGCTTCGTGGGATACATCATCCTGCCGCTGCAGGTAATAAAATACACCGCCCGCTTTAATACCACTCCTAACTTCTTCAGATCCTGAAAGGTCAGCTTCGTACTCCTCCTGGCAGCAAGGATCCGTCTGGCGCTCTTCACACCGATTCCCGGCACCCGCAAAAGATCACTGTAGGGAGCTCTGTTGATCTCCACCGGGAAGCATTCCAAATGCCGCACAGCCCAGTCCTCCTTGGGATCCAGCATGACATTAAAATACGGTCTTCTCTCATCCAACAGCTCCTCTGCCCGAAAGCCGTAGAACCGCAGCAGCCAGTCCGCCTGGTACAGCCTGTGTTCCCTAAGAAGCGGCGGCCCGCCCGGAAGTGCCGGCAGGCTTTTGTCATCGTTGACTTTTACAAAGGCAGAATAGAAGACTCGCTTCAGTTCAAACTTCTGATACAAATTCTCCGCCACATTTAAGATCTGATAATCCGTCTCCGGGGTGGCTCCTATGATCATCTGGGTAGACTGCCCGCCGCTGACGAAGGTGGGACTCTTGCGGTACAGGATCAGTTCCTCCTTATTCGCATGGATGCCGTTCTGAATCTGCCGCATAGGGGTCAGAATATTCTTCCGGTGCTTATTCGGTGCCAGTGTCCGAAGCCCCTCCGCCGTAGGGAGTTCTAAGTTCACACTCATACGGTCTGCCAGGTATCCCATCCGCTGCACCAGCTCCGGATCTGCCCCGGGAATCGCCTTCACATGCACATAGCCGTTAAAATGATAGTGATTCCGCAACAGCCATATGGTCCGGTACAACAGCTCCATGGTGAAAGTGGGATCCTGTACGATACCGGAGCTTAAGAACAGTCCCTCAATATAATTCCGTCGGTAGAACTCCATGGTCAGCGTGCAGATCTCCTCCGGGGTAAAAGTAGCTCTGGGAACATCGTTGGACTTCCGGTTCAGGCAATATTTGCAATCGAAGATACATTCATTGGTCATCAATATCTTAAGTAAAGAAATGCATCTGCCGTCGGAAGAAAAGCTGTGACAGATTCCTGCCTTCGTGCAGTTCCCCATGTGCTTCCCGTCTCCCTTACGATCCACACCGCTGGACGTGCAGGCTACATCGAAACGAGCTGCATCCGTCAGAATCTCCAGCTTCTGCATGATGGATAATTCCCCGTTTTGTATAAGATATTCCAAGCTATCACCGCCTTTTACCGAAAATTTCTAAAAATCAGAACGTTTGTTCTGATATGTATCTAAAATAGCACATATGTTCGATTTTTGCAAGTGGTTATTTTTCCCGAAAAAAGGCTTGCAAAATCGTGCATTTCGCAGTTAAATAATATAGGAGTATTTTGTAACACAAGCCGTCAGACGGCAGAATGAGAGGTCAGTATGTCAGATATTGTCATACCTAAAAATTATAAGTCTCAGCTGAACCTGTATGAGACACAGGTTGCCATTAAGACAGTCAAAGACTTTTTCCAGGGATTGTTAGCAGAGCGTCTGCACCTGCTGCGCGTATCTGCTCCCTTATTTGTGGATCCCACATCCGGATTGAACGATAACTTAAACGGTGTGGAGCGTCCCGTCAATTTTCATATTGCGGCTCAGGGCGACCGTGAGGCAGAGATCGTACAGTCTCTGGCAAAATGGAAGCGTTATGTCCTGAAAAAATACGGTTTTCAGCCCGGTGAGGGTCTCTATACCGATATGAGTGCCATCCGTCAGGATGAAGAGACCGACAACATTCATTCCATTTACGTGGATCAGTGGGACTGGGAGAAGATTATCACCAAGGAAGAGCGGAATCTGGAGACTCTGAAAGAGACCGTCCGCACCGTATACAAGGTTCTGCGCAAGACCGAGAAGTATATGTCCATCCATTACGATTACATCGAGGAGATCCTTCCTCATGACATCTTCTTCGTAACTACCAGTGAACTGGCAGAGATGTTCCCCGACTACTCTCCGAAGGAGCGGGAATATTACATTGCGAAGGCTAAGGGTGCTGTCTGCATCATGCAGATCGGTGAGACCTTAGAGAACGGCAAGCCTCACGACGGTCGTGCACCGGACTACGATGACTGGGCTCTGAATGCCGATATCGTGGTATATTATCCGGTTCTAGATATTGCTCTGGAGTTGTCCAGCATGGGTATCCGTGTCGACAAGAAGGCTCTGTTAGACCAGTTACAGAAGGCTGGCTGCCTTGAGCGTGCGGAGCTTCCTTATCACAAGGCAGTCATTAACGGCGATCTTCCCTTTACCATCGGCGGTGGTATCGGTCAGTCCCGTATCTGTATGTTCTTCTTAAGAAAAGCTCACATCGGCGAAGTACAGTGCTCTCTGTGGTCCGATGAAGTTATGGAGATTGCAAAAAAGAACGGCTTACAGCTGTTATAATCACATTTACATGCAAAATAACATCCCCGGAAGATTTTCATCTCCCGGGGATTTCTCTGTACACGCTTCTATTTTATTCCATCCTATTCATAAATCACAAATTTCTCATTTTCAAAGGTCTTCTCATACCCATAATCTTCCATGAACTTTCCGATCAACGTAAGCTTGGGATTGTCCACGATGTATCCCCGCTCTTTTTCCGTGGGATGCAGGGCTTCCAGTGCCGCCTCTCCTTCTTCCAGATACACGGCATATTTTTTCTCTAACAATACCACCGGGCGGTAAGCAGCATCCGCATCCATCCGCTCCTGCATTGCTTGCATGTCCAGCTCCAGCTGTCCGATCTGGTAGGAATCCAGATCCGGCCAGGGATTGAATGCCGCGGGCATCTGCAGATAATAAGATAATGCCGGGATCTGTCCATAGAGCAGCACCTCTCTTCCGGCAAGCCCTCTGTCATTCACATACTCCGAAATCTCCTGCATCCATCCGGCGCGTTCCTTACTCATCCACACCCCCTTCAGTGTCTCGTTATTCGTCACCCGGGCACTGATATCCTGTACACCGGTGCCTTCGGCAAATACGAAGCTACGACCGAACAGCCCCACCTGGATGAAGAACAATAAAAAGAATCCGCCAAAAATACATTTTGCGGGAACCGCGGATATCGTAAGTTTTTTCCATTGCAGGCTTCCTGCGTATTTGCAGAACCGATAGAACTGCCAGTACATATAAGGCAGTGCCAGGAACAGGTTATTCATGCTGGGGTACAGCTTATTATTACTGCCCAGAGAAGTAATCAGCACGATCAGGAAGATCAGTCCGCTGATCAGCTTTTCCTCCTTCGGTGCGGAGGGAGTGAAGATCCGCCACAACGTCACCAGCAGTGTCAGGGTTAAAAACGTTACGCCGGGCCAGATAATAGCGCCGTAGTTGGTGTACTGTGTGGAGCAGAAGCCCTGTCTATACAGCCAGAATACCATCACTGCTGCCAAAGCCGCACTTCCTGCCCATTCCAGGATCCTCAGGACCTTTTTCACGGCATCCTTTGCGCTATAAGTGCCGATCAATTCCAACACAGCCACAGCCACAATTCCCACCACCAGGAATACACACATCCTGATCTCCCAGTACAGATTCTGGAAATACCAGTCGAACATCCCCATGATCATGGATGTAGCTGTATAGTCCGTTGCCACCTCCGTCATGGAGAACAGTCTCTGAATGCCTCTCACGTACTCGCCCATACCGTAGCGGATCTGAATGTAGTCGAATAATACAAGCAGTGCGGTGAGATACCCCGCCAGGCACATGCCGGTATCCTGTAACAGTTTCTTCCGAAGCCGTGCACCCGCTGCCTTTTTCCGTGCTTTTTTCTCTTCCGTTTCCGCACTTTCCGCAGCGCCGGCACCCTGCGTGATGCCTTTCCGATCTTCCAGCCAGCAGATGATGCCGTATGCCCATACGCCCACGATCATCGCCACTTCCGGCAGATTGGAGAATCTTGCCAGCACATTACAGCCCAGTGCCACGCCTGCGGCGAACAGCCATCCCTTTTTTTCCCGGGACAGACCCAGATACAGACAAAGCACGGAGATTAGGAAGAACACATAGGTCACATAATTGTAAAAAGATCCCGTGGGGCACCAGCAGAAGCTCACTGCCGTGAATTCGCCCAAAAATGCAAGCACTGCCGGAATCTTCAGTACTTTCGTGCAGAAATAATAGCCCAACACCGCCAGCAGGCTGATGGCAAGCCCCGTATAGAGATTCATGCCGACCAGTGTCTTCGCTCCGGGCAGCAAACTGAATATATGCCCAATAGCGGTAGTCAGATAGGTAGAAAACAGCCACATGGGATCCATATGCTGTGTTCCCATATATTCAAAATTTGCATAGCCGTATCCGGTATCCCACAGATCCAGTCCCCAGGTAATATGCCGCAGTGGATACAGCACCAGAACTGCCACGAACACGAACTCCCAAAGGCGCTTCGCATCGCCGATTCCCGCTTTTTTATTTTTTATATTATCAGTCACGGTGTTACCTCTCTTTTGAACATAGTATCTACGGCCTGGATTTTTTCTATAAGGACGCGGTAAGGACGCATGTGCAGGAATGTCTTATGCAGTCCGTCATAGATCATTTTGCGGAGAACATCCACCACGATTCCCAATGCAAATACCACGATCACTGCGATGACTGTTTGGATGAGTAACGGCAATACACCGTCGATACGGTCCGAACCAAGCCATGGCTGCCAGGCATAACGCACTCCCAGATTCTCATGCAGCAGATAAACGCCTAACGTATAAGGTGCGATCTTCACCGACACACTGCCGGTCTTCCCCTGTATCCTGCTGTCCAGGAACAGGCAAAACAGCCCTATGGAAGCTAAGAACGGGAAGATATGATTGTATTCATATGGAATCTTCAAAATCAGTTCCAGGCTGCCGGTTTTCAGATAAAACAGATGCAGCAGCATTGCCTCACCGAAAGTTCCGAGGACACCGATCAGGTATAGCACCAGAGCCCTGGACTTTTTCTGTAAAAAAGGAATCCCGAATCTACGCAGATATGCTGCCACGCAGAACACGCACAGGTACCAGATACAGTCATAGCCCTTGCTGTCCTCCTCCAGGCGGAAGGGCAGAACAGATTTAAGCAGACAGAAAGCGATGAACAATAATACCAACGCCACCTGAAACTGCTGCTTCGTCATCCGGCGAAGCCCCATTCCCACAAAAGGCAGCAGGATATATAAGAATACATACGCCGTCAGGAACCAGTAATGTCCCATGGTCACCGGGAACAGTAATGTCAGATAATAATGCGTGCTCACTTCCGCCGTAGGTGTAATCCCCGTCACCGCCGCCAGCACACCGATGCCCACGGAGTACAGCCACAGCTGCAGCCATAACGTAAGCAGTCTGCTGAGTTTGAAGGAACTTTCGCATAAAAAATATCCGCTGATCATCATGTAGACATTTACCGCCACGATACAGAAAGCCTCCAGCAGCCATGCCACGGTATCCTGCGCGGACAGCGGTGCCGTCAGATCCGGCAGCAGTCCTCCCTTGCCAAGATAGTGCAGCACGACTACCATCATCATTGCCACACAGCGCAGTACCTCCAGATTTGCCATACGTTCTTTTTTCTGCATAATGCTCCAGTTCCTTCCTGCCATTGATTCTTTCATTATATTACTTTGCAACATATTATGTAAAGTAAAAGAGAGGCTGCATATTTTGGTTAGATCATTGACACTTATACGGCTTCCGTGGATCAGACCGTCAGCATGATGAACCAGTATCTGACGCTTTCTTTTGATACGGTGCAGTCTAACTACAAGGGATATATGAACGACGATACCCTGCAGAAGTATCTGAACGGTCTGTTCGACAATGATGCCTCTGCCGTCTACAATACCCCCAATACCTACGAAGACACTTTTATCAAGGCAGTGACCACCGAGACAGGGCTCCTTAGTGCCTACCTGGAGAGCAGTCGGGGACAGATCCTGTCTGCGGACAAGGCAAAATACTACCTTTTTGGCAACCAGTCAGAGGTAGATGACAAGCTGGGCACAGATTCCTCCAAATACAGCGTCCGTCTCGCCAGATATTTTTCCAACGCTCCGGCAATGTTAATCATCGATTTCAAGCCCGGCGTCCTAGATAACACCTTATCCTCCTTAGACGGCGGCGAGGGCAGCCTCGTGGGCTTTGTCACCTGCGACGGCACAGAGTACCTCTCCTCCCGTCCCGAGGACGCGGAAGACAATATTTTCGTGGGCAAACCGTATGTGGACGAGGCATTTGCCTCCGAGGACAGCAGCGGTTCCTCCTATGTAGAAGAAGCGGATGGCGAATATCTCTTCCTCTATTCTAAGATTGGGGCCCGCAATGCCATGCTCTGCGCTCTGATTCCCCAGGCAAATATCATCGGTCAGACTGCTGATATTAAAAATGTATCCCTGGTTCTGGTCATCGCTGCCAGCATTGTCGCTATTTTGCTGGGTTCCCTGTTAGCCGGACAGTACGGCGGTTCCATCTACTATTTTATCCGCCGCCTGGAAAAAGTCTCCGCCGGAGATCTGACCATTGAGGTTCACTCCAAGCGCAATGACGAATTCCAGCTGTTAGCCGAGGGCATCTGCGATATGATCGCCCATATGAAAAAACTGGTCTCCGGTCCATCAACGCTTCCATCGAAGCTGCAAGAGCCGGAGAAGCCGGCAGAGGCTTTGCTGTCGTAGCCCAGGAGATCCAGAAGCTGGCTGACCAGTCCCTGCGTTCTTCCGGTGAAATCTCCCGGATCATCGAAGAGATTGAGACAACCACCGAGGAAGCCACACAGGTTGCCCGCCAGGCAGAAGTCATCGTATAGAAATTGCTATACACTCTATGGAAACTGTGTTATACTGATTACATCTTTTGATAGGAAATTCTTAGAAAAATACATATAGAGAGGTAATCTTATGAGTAAAAAAAGAGTTGTCGTATCTCTGGGACATGATGCCCTGGGCTATACCACTACCGAGCAGTGGGATGCGGTAAAAGTAACCGCCAAGGCACTGGCAGATCTGGTGGAGGCTGATTATCAGCTGACCATCACCCACAGTAACGGTCCGCAGGTCAGCATGATCCATAAGGCAATGACCGAGTTACGCCGTGTGTACATCGACTATACCCCCGCACCTATGTGTGTCTGCTCCGCTATGAGCCAGGGTTATGTAGGCTATGATATTCAGAACTCCCTGCGTGCGGAACTGTTGGACCGCGGTATTTCCAAGCCCGTCAGCACCATCCTCACCCAGGTAACCGTAGATCCTTACGATGAAGCTTTCTATGAGCCCACCAAAGTCATCGGTCGTTACATGTCCAAAGAGGACGCTGAGATTGAAGTGAAAAAGGGCAATTATGTCAAGGAAGATCCCGGTAAGGGCTTCCGCCGTGTCGTTGCGGCTCCCAAGCCCATCGACATCGTAGAGATCGAAGCCATCCGTGCTCTGGCAGCTGCAGATCAGGTAGTCATCGCCTGCGGTGGCGGCGGAATTCCCGTTATTGAGCAGAAGCATGCTCTGAAGGGCGCTTCCGCAGTTATTGAGAAGGATGCTATCGCCGGCAAGCTGGCTTCCGATTTAGACTGTGATGAACTGATCATCCTGACCACCGTCCCCTGCGTCTATAAGAATTTCGGCAAGGAAGACCAGACCGCTTTAGATACCTTAACTGTAGCAGAAGCGAAGAATCTGATCGCCGAGGGACAGTTCGAGGAAGGCACCATGCTTCCCAAGATCGAAGCAGCCATCGCTTATCTGGAGAAAGTTTCCACCGGAAAAGTGCTGATCACTTCCATGGATCACGTAAAGGATGCCATCAAGGGCAAGGCAGGCACTGTGATCACCGCTTAATTTTATCCGAAATCAAACGGAGATATTCGCTCATGGATATCTCCGTTTTTATCTGTTTCTTATCCTGTTTTCTTCTTATCATCCTTATGCTTCCGCGCCCTTGTCCGCAAGATGATTGGACAAAATATTGTACAGGGTCTTGGGATTGATGGGCTTGGACAGATGGTAATTCATGCCGGCTTCCAGCGTCTTTTTCTTCTCCTCTTCAAAGGCATCCGCACATCCATAAGGATCGCGTCGAAATGATTCTCCTCCGATGCATTAAATACCTCCACCGCTTCTTTTCCGTTTTTCGCAATCTCCACCACACAGCCTGCCTTCTCCAGGATCAGCTGTGCTACATAGATGTTGATCTCATTATCTTCTACTAACAGAATTCTGGCATTCATCAGATTATCTGTGATGGTTTCTGCGGAATGTTCCTCTACTTCAGCTTCTGCCAGAGGCACATAGAGATCTACGATGAATTCCGTGCCTTTTCCCAGTTCACTCTTCACCGAGATCGTACCGCCCATGATATCCACGAGACTCTTCACAATCGGCAGTCCCAGACCGGTTCCCTTAACCTTATCTCCCATCTCGGAACGCTCCTGGGAAAAAGGATCATACAGATGCGGCAGGAATGCCGGGCTCATGCCGATACCGTTATCCCGCACATGGAAACGGATGCCCACCTTGTCATCCTTCGGCGGTATGGATTCGGATATACTGAATGCTCCTTGATCAACATGATCACGAAAACTGCCAGCGCAAAATAGTCGGTCTCTATCTACATGCCACATATTCTTTTTCCTGTGTTCTGAGGCGGACTGCCCAACGGCAGTTCAGAACTCCTTACATCTTATATTAACACAACTATTCAGAAACCCAAACAATTTTCTGCTATTTTTTCAATTATTTTCGACTTTTTCTCATTTTACCCGTCAGATCTGCCTCGTAATCGTTTAAGATTTCCGCAATTTCGAAATTTCGTTCCCGCCCTTTGTATGTCGTAATCTCCTTTTCCGTCCGGTAATACAGGTCAATATCTACCTTTGCTTTATAGGGATGTGTTTTACGCAATACCTGCACCTTTCGCACTTTCATCTGTACCTGTGCAAGCTTCTCCTGCAACAGGGGAATGACGCAGAAATACAGGCGGTCATCCTCGAAAAACAGATGTCCCAGAGGATGCTGTTTCTCCCGGCACACCAGGATCCGGTTCTCCTGAAATGTAAGCGGATAGATCACATCTCCCGGCTGTAAAGCGGTAAGCCTGCGATAAGCGGTCTGTGTGGCATCCGCTCCCAGAGATGTATGGAAATGATAGATTTGCCTGCCGGATTCGTCTGTCCGCTCCGGCTTTGCGATCCGCTTAAGAATCTGCACTGGGTCGGTGAACTGCGCAGACAGATGGTAGAATAATCTCGACTGGGTCTGAAAACGGTCTGCCTTTGCACCCTGGCTGCCGGTTGTTGCAGATTCTGCCTTTCTGCGCGCCGCTCTCTCCTCCGCCTGCTCTAAAAGTTCTTTCGTCACATGATGCAGACTGGTCACGAAGAGGGTAAAATCTTCTGTCGCCGGATCCCACAGATACCTTCCTCTGGCGACCCGGTAATACAGCTTGTCCGTCCTTACGGTCTCTTCCACATCCATGCTGTAGCGCTGGTAGACATTCCGCTCGCAGAAAGCCTTCTCATTGGTCCTACCGGTCCATTCCGGCTTCTTCGACGGTCTCTCCTTCCAG
>CAVGMD010000011.1:39300-42926 GCA_963630275.1 Bacteroidaceae bacterium
CAGACACTCTGTGCTCCGGTGCCGGATGCGGTACGCCTGCTGCCTTTTCCTGCGGTGGCACCGCTTTGGAAGATGCCGGTATGCTTTTTCAGATATTCATATGCCTCATTGATCTCCTGCGCCCGCTGGATACTGTCCGAAGTTCCCTCCCCCGACTGCGCATCCGGATGAAACTGCCCCATGAGGCGCCTGTATTTTTTCTTGATTGCGGCCTTGTCATCCTCCGGGGTGACCCCCAGGGTACGCCGCGCCTGCTGTAGGTTCATAACGTTCAATACACCACTCTTACTTCTTTATTCTAACGGCCAGATTTCCCGGTCGAATGTTTCCTTCAGTTTTCCGCAAATAACCCAAAGCGCTTTACAGACTTTTCTGGGTACTTCGATTTCGCCCTGATGTGACTTTTCAATAATGTCCACGATTCGTATACAGGTAATATCATCTATTCCTGTGTTCAACTGTGTATCAATGATCGGCTGAAGATTCATTTCATCCGTCGCAAACACCGGAATTCCGGTTGCCTTTGCATACGCCAGAGAACATACTTCTCCCTTATTTTTATTAGGTCTGCGTGGATCTATCATGCGCTACTCCTCCATGATGTCTGCAAGTTCATCATCGGAGGGAAAAGCATAGGAATCCTTCTTTTTTATTCCCAGATCCGCCGGAATCAAATTACTGAATTCCAATAAATATTCCAGTTTTTCATAAGTGATATATCCCTTTTCATAAGCTTCCACCGCAAGTTCCGTGAGATTATCCATTGTCACCCGCTCATCTGCCGTCTGTTTCGGAATAGAATATTTTTTGGAATATATCTCAATGCTTTCTTCTGTCTCATTTAAAAAGATCAGTTGCTGTGCCTCTGTAATCCGTCCAATCTCATACAGTCTTTTTACCATGGTCCGGTAGGGAACGGTAAATAAAGCGGCTAATTGCAAAATGTTTTTTATTGTAATTTCCTGTATCTGATAAAGTTCAATTTCCTGGCAAAGCAGCTGCTCACTCACCAAAAATTCTGCTGCAAACCGATTTGCCTTTTTTTCATTCACTTCTTTGTTCTGTTCATTTAATAAATCTGCCGGTAAAATATCAGGGTTTTGTTCAAACCAGATATGGTATAACTCATGTGCTGCCGCAAAGACTTGACGATCCATAGAAATAGACGAATTAATAGCTACAAAAGGTTTTTCCAGAGCTGCATCGTCTCTGGAACCGCTGATTCGGGTAAATCCCCATGGAGCCTCCTGTCCAAGGGGATAATAGATTACCCGTGCATACATACTTAGTATGGAAAAAATCTGTGTTCCGATAATATCATTCGTTTTACTGCAAAGTCCCAACTTTTCCTTTGCAAGATTCTTGATCTCTCTTACTTCCAGTTCATTCAATTCATTTGTCATGTAATACCCCTTCCAACATATGGATTTCATCGATAGCTCCTCTGATCCGGTTGATCTTTTGTAAGGTATCCTCATCCTGTACCGTTCCCATAAAGCTTAAGCTGTCCGGTGCAGTGTTCGTATCTCTTACCGTCAATAAATCATCCGCCGAAACTCCCAGTATCTGTGCTATCTCTGCAATTTCCTTTACATTAATAGCTTTATTCCCCTTTATAATCTTGTTCACGACTTGTTTGGAAATTTCCAATGCCTCCGCAAGATTTTGCTGTGTCATACCTCTCTCATCCAAAAGATGCTGTATATTCTCTCCTACCTGTGCAAATTCCATAGCATACATAGTCTCAACCTCCGTTTACATTGTAAGTATAACAAGTTCAGCGGAAAGAATCAACATTTCATTTACTTATACAAAATTTTAATCATCATTTTGTTGACTTCAAGATTTTACTCATATTTTTCCAGATAGAAGGAATACAGGATCCGCTCCCGCACGGGCAGCCGCATCAGTTTCGTCAATGCTTCCTCATAGTACCGGATCTGGACACTGTAGCGGTTCCAGAGGGCTTCCATGGAGTCGATTACATCGGTCTTGTAGTCTAACAGGACGATCTCGCCGTCTTCTATAAAAAAGACGTCAATGATACCCTGAATGAGCACCTTTTCTCCCTCGGGGAGATCCGGATCCAGGCGCTTTGCATCGATGCCCAGCACGAAGGGCTGCTCTCTGTACAAAAGTCCCTGATCGTAAGCGCACCACATACGGTATGCCAGCTCCTGTTCCAGGAAATGCTGAATCTTCGTCAGATTTACCGCCTGGGCGTATTCTTCCGTCAGGCGTAACGATGCGGTCTCTCTCTGGAGAAATTCTTCCAGCCGCTTCTGTAGTCTGACCATATCCAGCCCCTCACGGTATGCTGTATAGTCCCCGGGGCATTCCGTGAAAAGTCCCGATTCGATAAATACATACGTAAAATCCAACAGTTCCATCACCCGGTGGAAAGCACTTCCCCGGACAGCTCCGCTTACCTTCTCCTGCTCTCTGCGGAATGCCGGGATATAGGGTACCACTTCTTTTTCTTCAAAGGTATGGAATGCCGCCTCATCTTTTTCCGCCATGGCTGCAATCTTTAACTCCGATACCGTTGTCTTGGTATACAGCTTCTGTAACCCGGGATGAGGATATTGATAGGCAAAACGCTCCCGCAGCCGCATAAGCTTTCGCTCGTTTTCTTCCGGATCTCCGGGCAAAGGTGCCTCCCCGCAGGCTATCAGACGCAGCTGTTCTCTGCGGTCTGCCATGCGCAGCTGCTCTCCCAGCTCCTCTGCCGCCAGGTCTTCCTCTCCCATGATGGTAACCGCAATACCGCTACCGGGCAGAATCGGCAGCAGGAAATCCATATAATTTCCCGCCTCGCAGAAATCCAGATAGGTCAGCTTCTCCTGCCCGGTCATCTGCACCAGCTCCCATTTTTCATCGGCTTTGTCCATGACAGAGGTCAAGATCAGCTTTTCTCTGGTACGGGTCAGTGCCACGTAGAGGACACGCAGTTCCTCTGCCAGACTGTCCTCTTTCATTTTGGCTGACAGGACGGAACGTCGAAAAGTCTTATTTTTAATTCGGCGTCCGGAATTCACATAGTCCACCGCCACGCCCAGATCCATATCCACGATCAAGGACTGGTTCGCATCCTGCATGTTAAAACGTTTGGACAGCCCGGAGACAAATACCACCGGGAATTCCAGACCTTTACTCTTGTGAATGCTCATGATCCGCACCACATCGGCGTTCTCATCCAGGGTGTCCGCCTCGCCGTAGTCCACATCGTATTTCTCCAGCTGTTCCATATAACGGATAAAATGGAACAGTCCAAAATAACTGGTCTTCTCAAATGCAGATGCCTTCGTCAGCAGCATCTCCACGTTGGCACGGCGTTTGCTGCCGGCGGGGAGTGCCGTCACATAATTCAGATAATCGTAATCGTCCAGGATCCGCTGGAGCAGATCGCGGATAGAGGTAAAGGGAGTGAGGTCACGGTAGTGATCGATGCGCTCTAAAAAAGCCTTCGCTTTCTGCGAAAGTTCTGACTCCGATTCCGTCCGCTCCGGTACTCCCGCTTCTCCGGCTTTTTCGCCGACAGACTCTATCGCCCCGTCCTGCGCCACTTCCTTCAGCGCCTCATACAAAGTCATCCTCTTTCGGGAATGTCCTTCCCCGCCACTGCG
>CAVGMD010000011.1:42936-48427 GCA_963630275.1 Bacteroidaceae bacterium
TTCTGACTCCGATTCCATCCGCTCCGGAGCTTCCGCTTCTCCGGCATTCTCGCCGATAGACTCTATCGCCACTTCCTTCAGCGCCTCATACAAGGTCATCCGCTTTCGGGAATGTCCTTCCCCACCGCTGCGGATCCGGGCGATCTCTTCCTGAGTGAACCCACCGAAGACGGACTGCATCACGCCAAACAGCGGAATATCCTGTCTCGGATTGTCCAGCACCCGTAAAAACTGCAACAGTTCCTGCACTTCCAGTGCCCCGAAGTATCCTGTCTTGGAAGTGATGTAGACAGGGATTCCCTGCTGTTCCAGAGTCTTTTTGAATTCCTCGTCCCAGCCGCTGGTGGTCCGAAGCAGGATGACCATATCCGAATACCGCACCGGGCGCAGTTCTCCCGTGGACTTCTCCATGACTTTCAGACTACCCTTCAGCTGCTTTATGCGGGCGGCAATGGCAAGCGCTTCCAACTGTCGTACATTATTGCCGCTATCCCCGTTTTCCGGCTTGCGGATCAACAGCATTTCACTACCGTAGGCGGGATCCTCCGCCGCAGGATAGACCGCCCCGGGATACAGTGCCGCCTTATCATCGTAGGCAATACCACCGATCTCGCGGCTCATAATCCGGGAAAATACACCATTCACCGCATCCACCACCTGCAAACGGCTTCGGAAATTCTTCGCCAGATCGATCCGGCACAGATCTCCGGCCTCCTGATAGGTGTCGTATTTTTCCAGGAACAGCTCCGGTCTCGCCAGACGGAATTTGTAGATACTCTGTTTCACATCGCCTACCATGAAGCGGTTGTAATGCCCCTCCGCTTCCCCGGAGATGGCACTTAACAGATACTCCTGCACCAGGTTGCTGTCCTGGTACTCATCAATAAGAATCTCCTGAAAATACTGACGGTACTCCAGTGCCACATCACTGGGCGTAACCCCGTCTTCCGGTCGTAACAGAATCTGCAGGGCATAATGCTCCATGTCGGAGAAGTCGATCAGATGTCTCTCCTGCTTGGCTGCAAGGAGTCTTCTGTCGAATTCCAGTACCAGGTCAAGCAGCATCCGGAGCGGCTCCCTGCAGGCCTTTCCCTGCTCTACTGCCAGTTCCAGCGGAGTCTTAAAATAGCTCTCTGACAGATCACTTAACGTATCCTTCACACTGTTCCGGATTGCTTTGGCAAGTTCCCGTTTGGCAGGATCCACACTGTCATCCTTTTTGGAAGGGAGTCTTCCGAAAGTCACGGTGGGAATTCTTGCTGCCTGTTCCTCCAGGTCCTTACAGTCTGCAAGTCTCTCCAGCTGTTCGATCTCTGCATCGGTCAGTTCTCCGTACATATACGGACCGTCCGGCAGTTCGCACAGCCGTTTCACTTCCCGCAGTTTCTCCAGGCACCCTTGTACCGTACGGTTCACCCGTTCCGTCAGATATTGTCCGTAATCGCTGTAAACCAGGGCATCCAGGTCGCCTGCCGCATAATCGTTCTTGCGTTCCTCCAGCCATTTCGCCGGCCAGGGGAAACTTGCAGCGTAGCGGGACAGGTTCAGGATATGCTGTTCCAGTACGCTCTCCCTGCCTCCCGGGCAGAAATACTCCACGCAGGCATGAAACTGTTCCAGCGTCTCCGCAACGAATTTCCCCGCATAGGCATCCTCCAACAGCTCTGCCAGCACATCCTGCTGTAACAGCTTGATCTCTCCCTCGTCCGCCACGCGGAAATCCGGATCCAGTCCGATCTCATTGAAATGGTTCCGGATCAGGAACAGACTGAAACTGTCGATGGTAGTGATCTGCGCATTATGTAACAGCGCAGACTGCTTCTGGATATGCTCATTGCCGGGATCTGCCTCCAGTCTGGCGGCAATACCTGCAGCGATACGTTCCCGCATCTCCGCAGCCGCTGCATTGGTAAAGGTCACGATCAGCAGTCTGTCAATGTCCGCCGGATGCTCTCCTTCGCATACCATACGTATAATACGTTCTACCAGTACCGCCGTCTTACCGCTTCCGGCTGCCGCCGACACCAGAATATTACTGTTATGCAGTTTGATTACCTTTTGCTGTTCCGGGGTGAATTTCATTCCCATACGCTACCTCTGTTCCTGTTTCTTTGATCCTGTTTTCCTGTCTCTATCCTAGAATCCCACCGTCTCCTGCATCCGCTGCATCAGGGTCTGCTTATCCAGATCCTCCAGTTGTCTCTTTTCATAGCCCGGAATACTGCCGTCGAAGCCGCAGACCTTTTTGTAGGCGCAATACGTACAGGCTTCCTCATTGCCCTTCTCGTAAGGGTTCGCCGCTATTTTTCCATCCAGGATCTCTCTGCCGATATCGCGAATCTTGGCATCCACGTAAGAAGATACCAGCTGCATCTCTTCCCGGCTTAAGATTCCGCTTCTGGCGCTGAAGCTTCCGTCCTTTTTCTTTTCCACCGGAATGACCATGGACTTGTCCTGCATATATCGGTCCAGCCGCTCCACGACCTCCGGATCACTGTTCACCACACCGTTCATACGGAGCTTCGCAAGGATCTGCTCATTGATCTGCTCATCCGACAGTTCCACCGGTGTTTCTATGGTAGGATCATCGATGTGATAGTATAAAAGCGCCGCCGGCACGATCTCCTTGTCCGGATGTTTTCTGCCCTCCAGCTCCATTGCCGCATTCATATAGACCACCAGCTGTAACTGCAGCCCGTAATACAATGCCGCCAGGTCGAATTTCTTATTGCCGGACTTGTAATCGATGACCTTGACATAGACATGCTCCGCGTCCTCCGACACATCGATACGGTCGATTCGTCCCTGCAAATGCATCTTCTCCTCTTCGGACAGGTCTACATGAATGCTGTCCAGATCCTCCGCGAACCGGAAGGACAGCTCATAGTCATCCGGCTGAAAACTTCCTTGCTTCAGATGCTGCTGTAAGGTCAGCACCGTGCGGGTCAGGATCCGGCTCATGCGGGTGATGGCATATTCATTTCGTGCGGAACTGTATAATACCGTCTCTCCGTAGGTTGCAGCATAGGCTTCCACTGCTTTTTTGACGGCTTCTGCTGCAAATTCTTCCGAAAAATCCCACCAGGTCCGGTTGGATTCTGCAAGTTTTCCTGCAAAATTTTCCAATACCGCATGGTAAATATTACCCATATCCGATACTTCAAAGCCGAATTCTTCCCGCTCCCGCAGGGACAGACCGTATTGCAGGAAATGTCTGCAGGCGCAGGCAGCATAGGTTTCTAAGCGGCTCACACTGTTCTCCAACTGTCTGCCGTACAGGGCTCTCGCCACGATCCGGGACAGACCGCTCTCCTGATATCTTCTGAATGCCGCCCAGGTCAGCCGGTCTCTGCCTGATGCATCCTCTTCATAGGCGCGGTACATAAGGTAAAAGTCCTGCTTCTCTCCCTCCGGCAGGGTACCTTCCACATATTCCCGCAGATCCTCCGCCAGGTATCTGGCGCCTTCCTGCCTGCCTTCGATCTGTTCCAGACGATTGCGGTTCTGGGGATATTCCACAACCAGCTGCGGGAAGAGCTTATGCACCGTATCGATCAGATAGGACGGTCTTATGCCTTTTCCTTCCCCGTTCATCTTCGCATAAGACAGATACAACAGCTTTGAAGGCTTGGTCATATTCAGGTACAGATACAGTCTCTGAATATACATCTGCTGCCTCGGGCTGGGTGCCATCTCCGTCCCGGATTCGATCAGGAATTCTCTGTCCATATCCGAGATAATTCCGCCCTTGGAGGCATTTCTCGGAATATTTCCGTCATTTACCCCCAGGAAAAACAGTACTTTTACCTGATTTAAACGGGTTCGCTCCATATCGCCCACCACAATACGATCCACGTTCTGCGGAATCGTACCTACCGTGATCTCCCCGAATCCGGCATCTAAAATATCTGCAAATTCCTGCCTGGAGATCTCTTCCTCTCCCAACAGCTCATAGATCTGATCCAACAGATCCATGACCAAACGATAGATCTGCGCATACTCTCTGGCTCTCGATAGGTCGCCCTCCTGCTCAAACTGCTGCTGGTAATTCAAAAGCTTTTGCTGTACCTGATTCTGCTCTAAGAAATCATACAAATGCTCCACATACTCGCCCGCTTTTGCCCGAGGAGCCATATGCAGGATCTCCACAGTATCCACAAACTGCTGTCTGATACGGTTCAGGCGCTCCAACATCTCCTCTGCCGCTTCGTCTCCTGTCTGCATATCTCCCTGCATCTCTTCTGTTCTGCGGGTGAATAGACGGCTGTAGGTGCGGTACCCTCTCGCCCCAGTGCGGATCACATAATTTTCCAGCTCATCGATCTCCTCTCTGGAAATATCCGCCATGCCGCTTCGCAGAAAATGAAACACCGTATCATAGGAAAAATCCTTAATATACAGCTGCAGTGCGCTCTTGATATATTCGATCATGGGATTTAAGACGATCCCTCTGGTGCGGTCCAGAAAGCAGGGAATCTCCAGCTGCCCGAACTCCGTCTCCACGTAGGAAGCGTACCCCTCCAGGTCACCGATGACCACGGCGATATCCCGGTAGTTAAATCCCTGCTCTCTGATCAGATGGCGGATATACAGCGCCGTCTGATGGACTTCCTCTCTAGGAGAGATTGCCTCATACATATGGATCTCCTGCTGTTTCTCCGTATAAGGCTCATACTGATAGCGGAACAGATTCTGCTCGAGATAGTTCAGTGCCGGTGCCTCGTCGAACCGGTTGGGACCGTCCTTTACGAAGACATCTTCCCCGCGTTCCACCTCTGCTTCCGCCGCCAGCTTCACCAGATCCGCCACTGTCTTTTTACTTAGATGAAACAGCTTCTGCTCACCGTCCATCTTATAAGGGTCTTCTTCCGCACCGATAGTCACGGTGACAATTGTCTCTTCGCACACCCGCATCAGCTCCTGGATCAGGCGGTTCTGTATGGGCGTAAATCCCGTAAACCCGTCAAATACCACCACGCTGTCCTGAAGAATCTTAGACTTTACCAGGGATCTGCGCAGCACATCCAGTGTCTCCTCCGTGGTGATAAAATGGTCTCTGATATAATCCTGGAATCCCCCGTACAAGGTTTTCAAATCTCTGAGCTTCATTGCCAGTGCGCCCCGTTTCTCTGCGCTGGCGATCAGCTTGTCCATGTCCTGTGTGCTGATGCCGTACTGCATGAACTCGGAGATAGCGCTTTTCACCTCATGGATATAGCCCTGCTTGTGCAACAGGCTTCCCATGGCAGGCAGCTGCTCCTTCAGATCCGCCGCGATTTTCTGCAGCACCAGGCTTTTGCCGGTGTCGTCCAGTACGGGCATTTCCTTAGTCCCTACTTCCTCCAGGATACGATGGCTGAGTCGTCCGAAGCTTAAGACATCGATATTCAGGATGCCGCTTCTGTCACTGCGCATGACCAGATCCTTCTGGGTCTGCATGGTGAACTGATCCGGCACGATAATCAGGAAATTCTTCCCCGGATCTTCTGCC
>CAVGMD010000012.1:0-34538 GCA_963630275.1 Bacteroidaceae bacterium
GCTGGGCTTACACCGTAGGCGCTGCAATCGCAATCAAGAAAGGCTGCAGAAAGGCATCTGAAGCAGCTGCAGCTATCGGCGAAGGCTTACAGGCATTCTGTATCCCCGGTTCCGTTGCTGATACCCGTAAGGTAGGTCTTGGTCATGGTAACCTGGGCAAGATGTTACTGGAAGAGGATACCGACTGCTTCTGTTTCCTGGCTGGACATGAGTCCTTCGCAGCAGCAGAAGGTGCTATCGGTATCGCAGAGAAGGCTAACAAAGTTCGTCAGAAGCCTTTACGTGTTATCCTGAACGGTCTTGGCAAGGACGCTGCAAAGATCATTTCCCGTATCAACGGATTTACCTTTGTTGAGACCTCTTATGATCCTTACACCAACACCGTTACCGAGGTAGAGAGAATCGCTTACTCCGAGGGACTTCGTGCTAAGGTTAACTGCTACGGTGCTAACAGTGTTCCCGAAGGTGTTGCTATCATGTGGAAGGAGAACGTAGACGTATCCATTACCGGTAACTCTACCAACCCTACCAGATTCCAGCATCCTGTAGCAGGTACTTACAAGAAGGAGAGACTGGAAGCAGGCAAGAAGTACTTCTCCGTTGCTTCCGGCGGCGGTACCGGACGTACTCTGCATCCCGATAACATGGCTGCAGGTCCCGCTTCTTACGGTTTCACCGATACTCTGGGCCGTATGCATTCTGACGCGCAGTTCGCAGGTTCTTCCTCCGTACCTGCACATGTTGAGATGATGGGTCTGATCGGTATGGGTAACAACCCTATGGTAGGTGCTACCGTAGCTGTTGCCGTATCTGTTGAGGAAGCTGCTAAGGCTGGTAAGTTCTAATACATCTGATTTTCAGAATTCTGAGACTCCCGATTTTTTCGGGAGTCTTTTTTTCCATAAAATTACTTTGTAATCGAATACATGTTCTGATATAATGTAATGAGGCACAGAAAGGAGGCATTTATGGAAAACTCATCCCATACCTATATTGCTATGGATCTGAAGTCCTTTTATGCCTCCGTGGAGTGCGTGGACAGAGGCTTAGATCCCCTGAATACGAACCTGGTGGTGGCGGATGCCTCCAGGACACAGAAGACCATCTGTCTGGCAGTATCCCCCTCCTTAAAAGCCTATGGTATCCCCGGGAGAGCCAGACTGTTCGAAGTAATCTCCAAAGTACGGGAAGTCAATGCCCTGCGGAAAGTACGGGCACCCGGCGGCAGGTTTTCCGGCAAAAGCACCTTCGCAGATGAATTACAGGAACATCCGGAACTGGAGGTGGACTTTGTCACAGCAACACCCCGGATGGCGAGATATCTGGAATACAGTACGCAGATCTATGATATATATCTGAAATATATTGCCCCGGAGGATATTCATGTCTACTCTATTGACGAAGTATTCCTGGATGTGACGCAGTATCTGAAGACTTACAAAATGACAGCGGAAGAGCTGGCATCCGCAATCGCCACAGAAATCCTGGAGAAAAAGGGACTGACCGCCACTGCGGGAATCGGAACGAATCTGTATCTGTGTAAGGTGGCAATGGATATCGTGGCAAAGCACATGGAACCGGATGCGAACGGCGTGCGAATCGCAAAGCTGGATGAGATCAGCTATCGGGAACTGTTGTGGGACCATAAGCCGCTGACAGACTTCTGGCGGGTGGGCGCAGGATACCGTAAAAAACTAGAAGCCGCCGGAATTTTCACCATGGGAGATATCGCTCGCTGTTCCATCGGCGGAGTCAATAATTATTATAACGAAGACCTGTTGTATGGAATGTTCGGAATCAATGCGGAGCTTCTGATCGATCATGCCTGGGGATACGAACCGGTGACTATGGATCTGATCAAAGCCTACCGTCCAGAGACGAACTGCATCAGTTCCGGACAGGTACTGCATTGTGCTACGGATTTTACCCAGACGAAGATCGTGGTGCGAGAGATGGCAGAGCAGCTGGCACTGGATCTGGTGGAGAAGAAGCTGGTGACGGACCAGATCGTACTGACGGTAGGGTATGACATTGATAACCTGAAGATACCCGGGATCGCGAACCGTTATCACGGCGAGATCACCGTGGACCGCTACGGCAGAAGCGTACCGAAACATGCCCATGGTACCGGGAATCTTGGGAATATGACCGCATCCGCCGCCCGGATCACAGATACGACCATGGAACTGTATGAACGGATCGTAGATCCCATGCTGCTTACCCGCAGAATCACACTGGTGGCAAATCATTTAAAAGATGCGGACAGTGTGAAGGAAGAGCCGGTCTACGAACAGCTGGATCTGTTTTCTGGCGGACTGTTGTCGGACGACACCTCAAAAGAAGACAAACAGAAGGAAAAGGAACACCTGGATAAGGAGAAACATTTACAGGAAGCCATGCTCCGTGTGAAATCCAAATACGGCAAAAACGCTATTTTAAAAGCCGCCGATCTTCAGGAAGGCGCTACCACTATAGACAGGAACCGCCAGATCGGCGGTCATAAGGCATAATAATATGAACGAAAAATATAAAGACATGCTTCATCTGCCCCATCCGGTGTCTGCGACACATCCCAGGATGTCACTGCAGAATCGTGCCGCCCAGTTTTCGCCCTTTGCGGCGCTTACGGGATACGACGATGCCCTAAGAGAGACAGCCAGACTGACGGACCGCTTTATTGAACTGGATGAGGACAGGAAGCAGGAAATTGACAGACAACTCTATTATATTCACGAACATTTGGCACAAAAACTTCCGGTGAAGATCACTTATTTCGTCCCGGATTCCAAAAAGGAGGGCGGCAGTTACGTCACCCTGGAGGGACATGTTCAGAAAATAGATGAAATTCTTCGTGAAATTCGCATGAACGACACAGAGATTCCGATAAATAAGATTTATCAGATAGATTTTACATGATTTTATAAAAATTGCACGTTATAACATCTTATAATGTGAAAATAACACTGGTAAAATATACAAACATCTTGTATAATGTGCAGTAATGACTGAGAAAAAAGTCAGGAAAATGAGAGAGGGAGGAAGACCACATGTACTTTTGTAAAAATTGCGGCGAGCCTTACATGACGGACGAAGCTATAATGTGCGTAAAGTGCGGAGTAGCCAAAGGACAGGGCAATAATTACTGTCATAACTGCGGAAAGCCTTTAGCACCGGATGCAACGGTGTGTTTGAACTGTGGCGTTGCCAATAAGCAGGCACCAGCACCGGATGCCAAATCCAAACTGGTAGCCGGACTGTTAGGTATTTTCCTGGGATCCTTCGGTGTACATAATTTCTATCTGGGTTATACCGGTAAGGCAGTTACCCAGCTGGTACTTACTATTGTAGGAATCCTTTTATGCTGCGTGGTTGTCGGCGTATTCCTTGTAATGGGCGTAGGTATCTGGGGACTGGTAGAGGGTATCATGATCTTGACCGGCAAGATCGACACCGACGGCAAGGGCAATCCGTTAGCGGATTAGAATAAGAAGTCTGAAAAAGACAGAAAGAGGAAAAATGGACGGACAGAATTTTGAAAACGAAAACAATGTTACAGTAGATACTACGGCTGCAGAAACCGTTTCCGAAGCAGAAGTACATCCTGCAGCAGAGCCTGTACAGGAGACCCCCGTGGTAAAGCCTGTGAACAATTCCATCGCAATGATCAGCAGCGGTGCATATGGCACATATTAAAAAAGGCAGCCTGGAAGATCATCTCTATTTGACGGGATGGATATTCCTGGCACTTGGTTTGACGGGAAGTTTAGTATATCTCAGAGCGATCGTACCGATGTTGGAATATACAGGATATACCTGTATTGTCTATCGTCTGTTCGGAATCTATTGCCCGGGATGCGGCGGTACCAGAGCGCTAAGTGCCCTGCTTCAGGGACACTTCTTGATGTCCGCCTGGTATCATCCGCTGGTGATATATACGATCCTCATTTTCGGGGGATTTATGATAAGCCAGACACTTGCCAGATTACATTTCGGCAGGATAAAAGGCTGGCGCTTTCATGAGTGGCATCTGTATGCAGCGGTAGCAATTATGATCGGAAATTTTATTTTGAAAAATATTTTGCTTCTCGGCTTTCACATTTCACTTTGACTGTATTTGCATTTTTTTACATATACAGAATATTTTATCGCACAAAAGTGCAGAGGGAGAAAAACATGGATAAAAAAACTACGGGGATTGTTGCGTACATCACTTGGATCGGTTGGATCGTTGCTTTTTGCGCGGGTGACAAAGAGGGAGCTAAGTTCCATCTGAATCAGGCACTGGTTATTTTCTTAGCGCAGATCGTTGCAAGAGTTATCCGCATCATTCCTTATGTAGGCGGCATTGTAAGCACAATTCTGAGCATTTTCCTGTTCGTATGCTGGATCATGGGTCTGATCTATGCTTGCAAGGAAGAGGAGAAGGAAGTTCCCCTGATTGGCCAGATCAAGATCTTAAAATAATAATAAGCAATAAAAAGCCCCGTGCATTGCACGGGGTTATTTTTTACTCTGCGATTTGAAATTATTCAGCGGAAGAAGCTTCTGTAGTGGCTTCTTCGGTCGTCAGATTGACATCCTCCGGCTGTTCACCGTGAAGGAAAGTGATGATGATCTGAATACGCTTGTAGGCTCTGGCGTAATTCTCCTTGGCGTAATCGGCAGTCAGCTGATTGTATCCGCCATTACTGAAAGCATCATGATAACTTTCTACCGCAGTAGTCATGTATTCGCTGGCTTCATCTGCCATGGTCTCCAGATAATCAAATTCCGTAGGAAAATCCAATGCGGCGAAATCCTGAAAATCCTGATCCAGCTGATCCAGATATCCCAAAAGCTCATCGGCTGCATTATCGGATTCTGCATCCACGTTGTTGATCGCGGTATCAATGTCTGAGATCTCGGTACAAAAGGCATCTATCTCTTCTCGAAACTGCGTCAGCTGGGGATCCTTTCCACAGGCAGTAAGTGCCATGGCGGTAAGAAGTCCCGCTGTAATAGCAAGTATTTTGTTTTTCAAAATAATTATCCCTCCAAATCATATAATCCATCTAAAAATTTATCATATTCTGCGGTTTTACGCAACCACATAATGTTAAAACGTCCCCTTTACGAATAAAAGGACAGTGTGGTATGATTAAAAGAATCAAGTAATAGGAAACGAGAGCCATGACAAGAGAAGAATTTATTACATTAAGTAAAGATCATATTTTATATTTGGACGGTGCCACCGGATCGAATCTGGTGAAAGCCGGAATGCCCTCCGGTGTCTGCCCGGAGCAGTGGATTCTGGAGCATAAGGATGTCATGCTGAAGCTGCAGAAAGATTATGTACAGGCGGGTACCAATATTCTGTATGCACCTACTTTTACAGCGAACCGCATCAAGCTGGCAGAATATCATCTGGAGAAAAATATGTCCGCCATGATCCATGATCTGGTGGCAATTTCTAAGGAAGCAGCGGCAAGCAGTCTGGGACATCCTGTGCTGGTAGCCGGAGATATTACCATGACCGGCGAACAGTTAAGACCCATGGGCAAGATGGAGTTGGAAGATCTGATTGATATTTATAAAGAACAGATCCTCTGCCTGGTGGACGCCGGAGCCGATCTGCTGGTAGTAGAGACCATGATGAGTCTGGCAGAGACCAGAGCGGCACTGATTGCTGCCAAGGAAGTCTGTGATCTGCCGGTGATCGCCACACTGACTTTTGAAGCGGACGGAAGGACACTGTTCGGTACGGATGCGAAAACCGCAGCCATTGTACTGGAGAGCCTGGGTGCCAGTGCCATCGGAGCGAACTGTTCCACAGGTCCTGCCCAGATGGAGAGTATTATCTCGGATATGGTAACTCATACCAGAATTCCGGTCATTGCAAAGCCCAATGCCGGACTGCCTTTTCTGGATGAGAACGGCAACACCTGCTACAACATGGAAGCAGAAGAATTTGCAGAAGAGATGGAAGTACTGGTCAATGCCGGTGCCACAATCTTAGGCGGCTGTTGCGGTACTACACCGGAATTTATCAGACAGATTCATGAACGCTTTGGTACAGAGGCAAAAGTTACGGCTGCCAGAAGACCGGAGGGTATCCGGTATCTGACCTCCGAATGCATTACCCACAGCTTTGGGCTGGAGGATGGCTTCTTCGTCGTGGGAGAGCGCATCAATCCTACCGGAAAAAAAGCACTGCAGGCACAGTTACGGGAAGGCAACTTCGAGAAAGTCATCCAGTTTGCTGAGGAGCAGGAAGCTTGCGGCGCAAAAGTACTGGATGTCAATATGGGCATGAGTGGCATCGATGAAAAGGCAAGCATGCTGCGGGCACTGGAAGAGGTAAGCGGTGTGACGAATCTGCCGCTGTCACTGGATTCCAGTTATGTGGAGGTTTTAGAAGCAGCCCTTCGCAACTATCCGGGACGTGCTTTGGTCAATTCCGTCTCTTTGGAGACAGAGAAATTCGAAAAGCTTCTTCCCATCGTGGCGAAGTATGGAGCAATGTTCATTCTGCTTCCGCTGTCAGATGCGGGACTGCCCAAGGACATTGAAGAGAAAAAAGAGATCATTCACAAAATTTACGATAGAGCTACATCGCTTGGAATGTGTAAGGAAGACATCGTAGTGGACGGACTGGTGGCGACCGTAGGAGCCAATCCCAAGGCGGCACTGGAGACTCTGGAGACAATCCGGTACTGTAAGGCGAACGGATTTGCAACCATCTGCGGTCTGTCCAATATTTCGTTTGCCATGCCGGAGCGAAGCTTTGTAAATACAGCATTTTTAACACTGGCGATCCAGGCAGGACTGACCATGGCAATTGCCAATCCGTCCCAGGAACTGCTAGTGAGCTGTGCACTTGCAACAGATCTGTTACTGAACAAAGAAGAAGCAGCACTTCGTTATATCGAGTATGCCGGCGGGGTCAAGGAACGCAGAGAGGCAAAAGAAGCGGAACTGGCAAGAAAGCTTTCCCTATTGGAAAGCCAGGGGACAGTAAGCGGTCAGACAAATGATGCGGGCCGTGCGGAAAAAACTGCTGCCGAAAAAGGTCCGCAGATCAATGAAATGCAGGACAAGTTAAAGACCGCTGTCCTTAAGGGGAACCGCAACGGTATCGTAAAGATTACGAATGAGGCGCTGGAAAGCGGGGAAAAGCCTGCGGAACTGTTGAATCAGGTATTACTTCCCGCCATTAATCAGGTGGGCGAATACTTCGATCAGGGGAAATACTTCCTGCCGCAGTTGATTGCCAGCGCAGAGGCTATGAAGAATTCCATTGAGGTACTGGAACCCCTGTTACAGACAGGCTGTACCGGAGAGGAAATGCCGGTAGTGGTCATTGCCACCGTGGAAGGTGATATTCACGATATCGGCAAGAATCTGGTGGCACTAATGCTGAAGAATCACGGTTTCCATGTGATCGATCTGGGGAAAGACGTGCCGCAGGCAAAGATCTTAGAGACGGCAAAGGAACACCATGCGGAGTTCATTGCCCTGTCAGCGCTGATGACCACCACCATGCAGAGGATGCGGGAGATCGTGGCCGCAGCAAAAGAGGAAGGTATCACCGCCAAAATCATTATCGGCGGAGCCGTGATCACCCAGGAATATGCGGATGAAATCGGAGCGGACGGCTATTCCAAGGATGCCGCGGATGCGGTAAAATTAGCAAAAAGTTTAATGGAGTAATAAAAAGTCAGAGTATACATAAAGGAGCGGAGCAAAATGATTGGAGCAGATGCGATTATTAAATGTCTCGAAGCCGAGGGGGTAAGTACGGTATTCGGATATCCCGGTGTTGCCATATGTCCTTTTTTTAACAGTATTCTGGATTCTGAGATCCGGACGGTACTGATCCGTACGGAACAGAATGCTGCTCATGCCGCCAGCGGTGTGGCACGTATGACCGGCAGACCCGGTGTGTGCGCGGTGACTTCCGGTCCGGGCGCTACGAATGTCATCACCGGTATTGCCACAGCATTTGCGGACAGTATTCCCCTGATCTGTATTACCGGTCAGGTCAACAGTGAACTGCTGGGCAGTGATGTGTTCCAGGAAGCGGATATCACTGGCGCTGTGGAATCCTTTGTAAAATACAGTTATCTGGTAAAGAATGTAAACGACATTCCGCGGGTATTCAAAGAGGCATTCTATATTGCGAATACCGGAAGAAAAGGTCCGGTATTAATTGATATTCCCATTGATATTCAGAATGCCGTTATCAAGAATTTCCATTATCCGGAAGATGTAAATCTGCGTACTTATAAGCCCACGGTCAAGGGACATGCCGTACAGATCAAAAAGGTTATCAAGGAGCTGGAGCGCGCAAAACGCCCCATTATCTGCGCCGGCGGCGGAGTGTTACTTAGCGAGGCGGAAGAAGAACTGCGCGGCTTTGCCGAAGAACATGGCATCCCCGTAGTATCCACCATGATGGGTATCGGTGTCATGCCTACCGAGCATCCGCTCTATTACGGAATGGTGGGCAATAATGGTAAGGCTTATGCCAATCGTGCTATGAACGAATCGGATCTGCTGATCATGGTAGGCGCCAGAGTGGCGGATCGTGCGGTCAGCCAGCCGGATCTCATTACCCGGAACAAGATACTGGTACATATCGATGTGGATCCCGCGGAGATCGGTAAAAATGCCGGCCCCTCCATCCCTCTGGTAGGCGATGCCAAACACATTTTCCAGGACTTCCAGAAGGAAGAATTCAGCTGCGACTATGGGGAATGGCTTACTATCTTAAATGAGTACCGTTCCACCATGGAGAAAAAGAGAACTCCGAATCCCGATTATGTGGATCCCGCAGCCTTTATTACAAAACTTTCCGAGAAAATGCAGGGGGACGGTGTGTATGTAGCGGATGTGGGACAGAACCAGATCTGGTCCTGCGGCTATCACATTGTGAAAAAAGGAAAATTCCTGACCTCCGGTGGCATGGGAACCATGGGATATTCCATTCCTGCGGCCATGGGAGCCAAGACGGCAGCCATGGACAAACAGGTCATTGCTGTCTGCGGAGACGGTTCTTTCCAGATGTCCATGATGGAACTGGCTACTATAAGACAGCACAATATCCCGGTGAAGATTATCGTATTGAAGAACAATTACCTCGGCATGGTAAGAGAATATCAGCATTATACCTACAAGGATCACTATTCCGTGGTGGATCTGTCGGGAAGCCCAGATCTGGAGAAATTATCCGCTGCCTACGACATCCCTTATCTGCGTCTGAATACGATGGAACACGCAGATGAAGTACTGGATGCTTTCCTGGCAGAAGATAACACAATGCTGTTAGAGTGTCTGATCGATCCCATGGATCTGGTAAAATAGCGAAGGGGGCTGGGCGTAAATGAAGAGAATATATTCCGTACTGGTAGAAAATCGTTCCGGTGTTCTGTGTAAGGTGGCCGGTCTGTTCTCTCGAAGATGTTTTAATATTGACAGTCTTGCCGTAGGCGAGACCGATGACCATGCGGTATCCTGCATGACCATTGTAAGTTCCGGGGATGAACGAACCTTAGAGCAGATCGAAAAGCAGCTGAACAAGAAGCTGGATGTCATCAAAGTAAAGACTTTATCCCAGGAACAGTGTTATACCCGGGAATTGATGTTATTAAAAGTTAAATATAACAAGAATAATCGTAGGGATATCATAGAAATTTGTGACATTATGAAAACAGAGATCGTAGATATGTCAAAACACTTCATGATGCTGCAGATTTGCGATGCTCCGGAGAAAATTGACACACTGATCAAGATGCTTCAGACTATCAGTATTGTGGAAGTGGCAAGAACGGGAACCCTGGCATTATCAAAATGCACCGAGAATGATGATTAAAATACATCAAGTATAATGTTAAATTCACTAATTGACATTATGCAGGCATCTTGCTATATTAAGAATACAGTTGCTGCTCCGGAAGGAGAGCAGTTGCAGAAATACGAAAGGTATGGTAGATCATTCATGCAGAAGAGAGTATTTCAGCTGTTGGTTGACAACACATCCGGTGTACTGAGCCGTATCTCCGGTCTGTTTTCCAGACGCGGTTACAACATCGAAAGCATTACGGCAGGTGTAACGGCAGATCCGCGGTTTACCCGAATTACCATTGTGACTTCGGGAGACAACGATATCCTGGAACAGATCGAGAAGCAGGTCGGGAAGCTGGTGGATGTCCGTGATATCAAGGAACTGGATCCGGAGGACAGTGTGTACCGTGAACTGGTACTGGTCAAGGTCAAGGTGGATCCCGAGAAGCGCCTGGAGATCCGACAGGGAGTAGAGTTCCTTGCCAATAATTTCCGTGCGAAGATCATTGATGTCGGTGCGGAGAACCTGATCGTGGAATTTACCGGTAACCACAGCAAAGTGAATGCACTGATCCAGCGTTTCAATGAAGAGTATGAAGTGTTGGAACTGGCAAGAACCGGTATTACGGGACTTGGCAGAGGTATCGAGAACGTTACTTATATCGAAGATTAATGACGATTGGTATCGAAAGATCAAAGTTCTTATCAGTTAGCTCTAGGGAAGATCCCTATCAGTTATAAATTTTATGTCTCATAACGGAGGAGAAGAAAATGGCTAAGATTTTTTATCAGGAAGATTGTAATCTCTCTTTATTAGAGGGTAAGACTATCGCAATTATCGGCTACGGCAGCCAGGGTCATGCACACGCACTGAACCTGAAAGATTCCGGATGTCATGTTATCATCGGTCTGTACGAGGGCTCCAAGTCCTGGGCAAAGGCTGAGACACAGGGATTTGAAGTATTTACCGCTGCAGAAGCTGCAAAGCGCGCTGATATCATCATGATCCTGATCAACGATGAGAAGCAGGCAGATCTGTATAAGAACGACATCGAGCCCAACCTGGAAGAGGGCAACATGCTGATGTTCGCTCATGGTTTCAACATTCATTTCGGATGTATCGTACCTCCCAAGAACGTTGATGTTACCATGATCGCTCCCAAGGGACCCGGACATACCGTAAGAAGTGAGTACCAGGCCGGTAAGGGTGTTCCCTGTCTGATCGCTGTAGAGCAGGATGCAACCGGTAAGGCTCAGGATCTGGCACTGGCTTATGCACTGGGTATCGGTGGCGCAAGAGCAGGTGTTCTGGAGACCACTTTCAGAACCGAGACCGAGACCGATCTGTTCGGTGAGCAGGCTGTTTTGTGCGGCGGCGTATGTGCTCTGATGCAGGCTGGTTTCGAGACATTGGTTGAGGCTGGTTACGACCCCAGAAATGCATACTTCGAGTGTATCCATGAGATGAAGCTGATCGTAGATCTGATCTACCAGAGTGGTTTCGCAGGAATGAGATATTCCATCTCCAATACCGCTGAGTATGGTGACTACATCACCGGACCCAAGCTGATCACCGAGGAGACTAAGAAGACCATGAAGAAGATCCTGTCCGATATTCAGGACGGTACTTTTGCTAAGGAGTTCCTGTTAGATATGTCTCCCGCAGGCAAGCAGGTTCACTTCAAGGCTATGAGAAAGCTGGCTGCTGAGCATCCTTCCGAGAAGGTCGGCGAAGAGATCCGTAAGCTTTACAGCTGGAACAACGAGAGCGATAAGCTGATCAACAACTAATCGACTGTAAAAATCCAATGCTATGACGTAAAGGCTGTGTGAGAATGTAAAATTCTGGCACAGCCTTACTTTTGGCAAAAAAACAGTGGTTTGTATTCGAAAACCGCAAAAACAAACTGGAAAACACATATTAATTGCGCTAAAATAAAAAGTACGAACAAATGGGAAAGGTATCCTGCAAACATGAAAGACTTTGAAGCAAAAACATCCCCGAGAAAAAAGATGGACACCGAAAGCTGGTTCATTGAATGCTATCGGAACAATCAGGGACATCCTCTGCGGACTCTGGTGCATCTGTATAAGGGGAATTATCATAAATTTGTCATGGCAGTGATCTGCTTTTTTGCAAAGCATGCCTGCGTCTGGGTACTGCCCATCATCACAGCGAATATCATCAATGATGTGACGGCACACAATCCGGATACTTTCCGGAATATTATATTTTACAGTATTTTGGAAGCGGGGCTGATCCTGTTAAATATTCCGATGAACTACCTGTATACCTCCTATAAAAGTCTGGCGACCCGCTATGCGGAGACCGGACTTCGGAAGGCACTGATCCGGAAGCTCCAGCAATTATCCATTTCCTATCATGTGGAGACCCAGTCCGGAAGACTGCAGTCCAAGATCATGCGTGATGTGGAGGCGGTGGAAGGACTTTCCACACAGCTGTTTTTAAGTATTTTAAACATTGCACTGAATATCGGCGTAGCCCTCGTGGTTACCATCAGCAAGAGCCGTATCGTGTTCGTATTTTTCCTGCTGACCACACCGGTGGCGGCCATCACCATGGTCACGTTCCGGAATATTATGAAAAAGCGAAATACCGAATTCCGTAAGGAAATGGAAGAGACTTCCGCCAGAGTCATGGAGATGGTGGAACTGGTGCCCGTGACCAGAGCCCATGCGCTGGAGGACGAAGAGGTGTCCAAAATGAGCGGTCAGCTGTTTGCCGTAGCGGAGAAGGGCTATAAACTGGATCTGATCCAGGCTCTGTTTGGCTCGGTAGGCTGGGCGGTATTCCAGATCTTCCAGGTGATCTGTCTGGCATTTACCGGATATCTCGCCATCGGCGGGAAGATCCAGGCCGGTGATATCACACTGTACCAGAGTTATTTCGCTACGGTGGTCAATCAGGTATCCTCCATCGTTACCCTGCTGCCTACCATTGCCAAGGGTATCGAATCCGTGAATTCTATCGGTGAAGTATTGCTGTCCGAGGATATCGAAGACAACGAAGGCAAGGAAAAACTGGAGCAGGTGACCGGTACTTTTGACTTTGAGGATGTATGCTTCCATTATAAGAACAACGAACATAATGTACTGAATCACTTAAATCTTCATGTGAAAGCGGGAGAGACCATCGCACTGGTAGGCGAGTCCGGTGCCGGAAAATCCACAATCTTAAACCTGGTCATCGGTTTCCATCAGGCGGAGAGCGGAAAAGTCCTGATCGATGGCAAGGATTTAAGCAAAATCGATCTTAGAACATACAGAAAACATTTAGCGGTGGTGCCCCAGACATCCATTCTGTTCTCCGGAACGATCCGGGACAATATTACCTACGGCTGTGAAAATGTCTCAGAGGAAGAATTACAGAAAGTAATCAAAGCCGCGAACCTGTCGGATCTGATTGCTTCACTGCCCAAAGGTCTCGATACTATGGTGGGAGAACACGGTGGCAAGTTATCCGGTGGTCAGAGACAGCGTATCTCCATTGCCAGAGCCCTGATCCGTGATCCGAAGGTGATCGTGCTGGATGAGGCTACCTCGGCATTAGACAGTATCTCCGAGAAGCTGATCCAACAGGCGTTAAACAATCTGACGGAGGGGCGGACCACGTTTATTGTGGCACACAGACTGTCCACAATCCGGGATGCCGACAGGATCGCCGTAATCGCTGACGGGCATTGTACGGAATACGGTACATATGAGGAACTGATGGCTCTCAAGGGAGAGTTCTACCAGTTAAAACAGATCCAGAGTTAAAACTGCTTGAAACATATGTTCGGCTATGGTATGATAAACATATCGTAGCCGAATTTTACGTGCTATTATTTTACATGCCAGGAAAGACGAGGATTTAACATACATGTTTGCATATGTGAATGGCTTTTTGGAAGATGTTACGGTAGATAACGCGGTGATCGACGTCAACGGCTTCGGAATCAATGTCCGGATCTCTGCGGATACGGCATCGAGACTTCCCGGAATCGGAGAGCAGGTTCGGCTCTATACATATACCTATGTGAAGGAAGATGCCTTTTTATTATATGGATTTCTCTCCCGGAGCGATCTGGAGATGTTCAAGCTCTGTATTACGGTCAGCGGTATCGGACCGAAGGGAGCGCTGGCAATATTATCCGTTATGGATGCGGACGCCTTACGGTTTGCCATTATGTCCGGAGATGCCAAGGCGATATCGAAGGCGCCTGGCGTAGGCGCCAGAACGGCGCAGCGGCTGATCCTGGAATTAAAGGATAAGATCTCCATCGACGATACTCTGATCTCCAGAGAGATTGCCGCAGGCGGTGCGGAAGGTATCCTGACCGCAGGCAGTCTGCACATCGACAGTGAGAAGAAAAAGGAAGCTGTGGAAGCCCTGGTGGCGTTGGGTTACGGACAGGCGGAGAGTTTAAAGGCGGTCAATGCCATCGAAGACGTGGAGACCATGGATTCCGGAGCTATCTTAAAGGCTGCTCTGAAAAAATTGTTTTAAGGAATGAGATCAACGACTATGCCCAGAAGAATGATAGAGACAAATATCACGGAAGAAGATATTAAGCTGGAAGGTTCCTTGCGTCCCCAGACGCTGGACGATTATATCGGTCAGTCCAAGATAAAGGAGAACCTGAAGGTCTATATTACCGCAGCAAAACAGCGTGGGGATGCGCTGGATCATGTGCTGTTTTACGGACCGCCCGGACTTGGAAAGACCACCCTTGCCGGGATCATTGCCAACGAGATGGGTGTCCATATGAAGGTGACCAGCGGACCTGCCATTGAGAAGCCCGGGGAGATGGCTGCCATCTTAAACAATCTGGAAGAGGGAGACCTGCTGTTCGTAGATGAGATCCATCGTCTGAACCGTCAGGTGGAGGAAGTGCTGTATCCTGCCATGGAGGATTACTGTATCGACATCATGATCGGTAAGGGCTCCAGTGCCAGATCCGTCCGACTGGAACTGCCGAAGTTCACGCTGGTGGGGGCGACGACCCGGGCGGGACTTTTGACAGCACCTCTGCGGGATCGTTTTGGAATGATCCATCATCTGGAGTTTTACAGCATAGAGGAATTGCAGCAGATCATCATGCACTCTGGGGGGATCCTGGATGTGGAGATCGAACCTGCAGGAGCAAAAGAGATGGCGAGACGAAGCCGCGGAACTCCCAGACTTGCCAACCGCATCTTAAAGCGTGTCCGTGATTTCGCACAGGTCAAATACGACGGAGTCATTACGGAAGAAGTAGCCAGAACCGCACTGGATCTTATGGATGTGGACAAAATGGGCTTAGATCATATCGACAGGAATATCCTCGTGACGATCATCGAGAAATTTAACGGTGGTCCTGTGGGGCTGGATACCCTTGCCGCAGCCATCGGAGAAGATGCGGGCACCATAGAAGATGTCTACGAGCCCTATCTGATCAAGAACGGTTTCTTGAACAGAACACCCAAGGGACGCACGGTGACGGATCTGACCTACAGACACCTGGGACTGAAGCTTTAGAGGAGACAATCGGGCAATTTTTTACTTGCCACTCTATATAATCTGATATATAATAAATCTTGTATTATATTTTTTGACAGACGGCACATATTGTGTTTCCAAAAGATTGTTAAGAGGGGTGTTTAAGATGTCTCCGAAGACAGATACCGAAGTAATCATAGGCGGTAAGGTATTTACCTTAAGCGGCTATGAGAGTGAAGATTATATGCAGAAAATCGCTTCCTATATCAACAACAAGATCAACGAATATGGGAAGATAGACAGCTTTCGCAGACAACCTTTGGATAAGCAAAGTGTTCTGCTGCAGCTGAACATCGCCGATGATTATTTTAAAGCGAAGAAACAGATCTCTATTCTGGAAGAAGAGCTTCAGGGAAAAGAAAAGGAATTATACGATCTGAAGCACGAACTGATCTCTGCACAGATCAAGCTGGAAAATGCGGAGAAGCAGGGGAAAGAACTTCAGAAGCAGATGAATGAAGATGCCAAAAAAATTGTTCGTCTGGAGACAGAACTAAAAGACAAGTAAATTGATAGCTGTCCGTTTTTCGGGCAGCTATTTGCAATAGAGGACGTCTATGAGTGGAACAAAGAAAGTAGAATTACTGGCACCAGCCGGGAATGCGGAAGCATTTTACGGTGCAATCCATGCCGGCGCGGATGCTGTATATCTGGGAGGCAATCGTTTCGGAGCCAGAGCCTATGCGGAGAATTTTTCCGAGGAGGAGCTGGTTGCGTGCATCCGGTATGCACATCTTTTCAGAAGAAAAGTATACCTCACGGTAAATACGCTGGTAAAAGAATCGGAATTTTCGGAAATATATGAATATCTGGAGCCCTATTACCGGGCAGGACTGGATGGTGTGATTATCCAGGATATGGGTGTGTTTTCATTTATCCGGGAGAATTTTCCGGGTATGGAACTGCACGGAAGTACACAGATGACGATTACCGGGGAATACGGTGCGGAATTTTTGAAGGAGCAGGGTGCATGCCGTGTCGTACCTGCCAGGGAATTAAGCATTAAGGAGATCCGCAGAATCAAGGAAGCCACCGGTATGGAGATCGAGTGCTTTATTCACGGAGCTATGTGTTATTGTTATTCCGGACAGTGCCTGTTCAGCAGTATCTTAGGCGGCAGAAGCGGCAATCGCGGACGCTGTGCGCAGCCCTGTCGTCTGCCTTACAGCGGTAAGGGACAGAAGGAATGCTATCCCTTAAGTCTGAAGGATATGTGTACCATAGAATCTATCCCCGAACTTCTGACCGCGGGAATCGATTCTTTTAAGATCGAGGGCCGCATGAAAAAAGCAGAATATGCTGCCGGAGTTACGGCGATTTACCGCAAATACATTGACAGATATTACAGAAATCCGGAGGCACCTCTGAAAATATCCAAAGAAGATATGCATGCGCTGTCCTGTCTGTACATCCGCAGCGAGCGCCAGGACGGTTATTATCATAAGCATAACGGTAAAGAGATGGTGACTCTGAACAGTCCTGCCTACAGCGGAAGCGATGAAGCACTGCTGGAGTGCATCCGCAGGGAACATCTGACGAAACGTCTGACACTTCCGGTACGGATGACGGCCCGGTTTATTACCGGGGAAGAGGCGAGCCTGACCGTATCCTGCGGCGATACCCGCATTACATTAGAGGGCGATGCTGTGCAGGAAGCCTCCAGACAGCCGATTTCAGAGGAAAATATCGTTAAGCAGTTAAGCAAGCTGGGAGACAGCTCTTTTTCTCTGGAGGGAAGTATAGAAGTCGAACTGAGCGGGAATGCGTTCTATCCTTTAAAGGCCATCAACGAGCTCCGCAGAAGAGGCATTGCTCTGCTGGAGGAGAAAATAATTCAGGACAACGGCTTTTGCTATGAGAGAGCAGAACAGCCCTGTGAGTCACAGCATAAGACCGGGATGGTCAGCAGAGTCAAAGAGTCTCCTATAGGGAAGAAGTTTTCAATCCTGTTGCAGACACAAGAGCAGTGGAGAGGATTTTGCAGATCGGTATTTTGGAACGGCGACGTAGAACAGGCGGACAGGATCCGGCTGTATCTGGATGCGGATCTGCTGTTACAGGATCCGGAAGCCGGAGCGGAAATGCTGAAAAAAGCTTCTGCGAAACAAATCCCCTGTGGAATCGTACTGCCTAAGATCCTGCGCCTGCGGGATGAGCAGTATTTAAAGAAGCTTTATAACTTCGCAGGGGAGAATGTGTCATACTTTCAGGGATTCCTGGCAGGCAGCATGGAGCATATCGGACTGCTCCGGCAATGGGCACTGCCCGGGAAAAAGATCATCGGGGATCACAGCCTCTATTTGTGGAATGTGGAAGGAAGAGATTTCTGGATGCAGTATCTGGATGGATTCTGTCTGCCGCTTGAGCTTACGGCAGCGGAGCAGAAGAAGATCTTGGATCCTGCAATTCCCACAGAGAAGGTGATCTACGGTAAGATCCCGATGATGGTCACCGCCAACTGTGTGACACAGACTTTGGACAGATGCAGGAAAGGGGAAGGCGGGCGTATCACGGAACTGACCGACCGGTATCATAAGAGATTCCCGGTAATGCGCAATTGTACCCATTGCTTTAATGTGATCTATAACAGTGTGCCTTTATCTCTGCATAAGGAAACGGACAGACAGACCGTCACGGGACGGCTGGATTTTACCACAGAGACGGAGGAGGAGACTTTCCGGATCCTGAATTATTATGGCGGTGCGCGTAAGGAACTTCCCTATGCGGAATATACCACCGGTCACGAAAAACGTGGCGTAGAATAGACAGAAAGGTATTTTGCTTCATGCAGGAATACGTAATTGAATTATCCAAATATTTCATAGCCTTTTTTATGGTTTTATATACAGCAAGCTGTTTTTATACATTCCGCTATCCGACGGGCGAACATCATAAGGGGATTTTTATTTTACAGGATGTTCTGATGTTTCTGGTGCAGGTGTTGTGTTTCCTGGACTTGTCACTTACCGGCGGAGATTTTCAATACCTGTTCTTCTTCGCATTTATTCTGATCTTTTTATTTGCAACGATCACGATGGTATCACTGATCTACGAGAATATTAACAGGCTTTTGCTGAATAATATGTGTATGCTTTTGGGGATCGGACTCTGTATGGTATCCCGCCTGTCTTTTGACAAGGCGATACGACAGTATGTGATCGTGCTGGTATCCCTGATTTTCTCACTGCTGATACCGTATCTGCTGGGGAAAATACATTTCTTCAAAAAGATCACATGGCTGTATGCCACATTGGGAATTGCCCTGCTTAGTACGGTACTGATTCTGGGCGAAGTGACTCATGGATCCAAGATCTCTTTTTCCCTGGGAGGAATTACGTTCCAGCCCTCGGAATTTGTGAAAATACTGTTCCTGTTTTTCCTGGCGGGAGCCTTATGGGAGAATGTATCCTTCCAGAGAGTGGTTCTGACAGCCATCATTGCCGGGGCACATGTGGTGATCCTGGTGGTATCCAAGGATCTGGGAAGTGCACTGATCTTCTTCGTGGGATTTGTGTTTGTGGTATTTGCGGCAACACGTAATTATCTGTACCTGTTTGCGGGGATCATAGGCGGAGGTGCGGCTTCGTATCTTGCCTATCAGTTGTTTGATCACGTGAGGGTCCGTGTGCTGGCATGGCAGGATCCCTGGAAATATATTGATAATAAGGGATATCAGATCACCCAGTCGCTGTTCGCTATTGGCAGCGGAAGTTGGTTCGGCATGGGACTGTTAAAGGGGAATCCGACGGCAATTCCCTATGTGGAAGCGGATTTTATCTTCTCATCGATCTGTGAGGAACTGGGTGTGATCTTCGGTATGTGCCTGATTCTGATCTGTGTCAGCAGTTTCTTAGAGATGATGCGGATCGCAGTGAAGATTCATGACAGATTTTATCAGCTCATCGTATACGGCATCGGCATTATGTATATTTTCCAGATTTTCCTAACCATCGGCGGCGGTACGAAATTCATCCCACTGACCGGTGTGACGCTTCCTTTTATCAGTTACGGAGGAAGTTCGGTGATGACGACAATGATCATGTTTTTCATCATCCAGGGAATTTATATCCGACTGCAGAAGGAAGGAGAGCGCAGAGGTGGAAAATAATAAGACACAAAATAAATCCCCGAAAAAGACACCTGACAAAAAGCGCAGGGGAAACCAGCGGGAGATCTGGTTGTCCGCAGGGGGGATCGGAGTCCTGTTTTTATGTCTCATGATCTACCTGGGACATTTTGTGGCAACCAGTGAGCAGGATATGATCAATAACAGTTACAATTCCAGACAACAGATTCTGCTGTCCCGTAACTACCGGGGGTCTATTTACTCCAGGGATGGGGAAGTACTGGCGGAGACCATCCTTGGTGAGGAGGAAAAAGAGACCAGAAATTATCCCTATAAGAATCTGTTCGCCCATATTGTCGGCTATTCCACCCAGGGAAGAATGGGAGTGGAAGCGCTGGCGAATTATTATCTGATCAATACGAATACTTCTCTGACCAATAAGGTCAAAAACGATACCGCCGGGAAAAAGAATCCCGGAGATAATGTCTATACCACACTGGATGTGAAGATTCAGCAGGTGGCTAACGACCAGCTGGACATTTACCGCGGCGCCATTATTGTGACAGAAGTATCTACCGGCAAAATCATTGCCATGGTGTCGCATCCCGACTTTGATCCGAATTCCATTGCCGCGATCTGGGATGATCTGGTGGACAATGATTCCAGCACCGTACTGTTAAATCGTGCGACCCAGGGTTTATATCCGCCCGGTTCCACTTTCAAAATAGTTACTGCACTGGAATATATCAAGGAGAATCCGGATACCTATCAGAATTATTCTTACAATTGTAACGGAGCTTTCCGACTGGGAGACAGCAAGATCAGCTGTTACCACGGTTCCAGCCACGGACAGGTGGATTTTAAGAAATCCTTTGCCAAATCCTGTAACTCTTCCTTTGCAAATATCGGAATGAGTCTGGATCGGGATGCTTTTCAGAAAACTTTAAATGATCTGTTATTTAACAAAGATCTGCCCTTAACCTTAAATTACGCCAAAAGTTCGGCGCTGGTCTCCGAAAGTACTCCTTCCGCCGAAATGATGCAGACGTCCATCGGTCAGGGAAAAACACAGATCACCCCCATGCATCTGAATATGATCACCTGTGCAATCGCCAATGACGGAGTCCTTATGAAACCTTATGTGATCGATCGTGTGGAGAATGCTGAGGGAACGGTTGTCAAAAGCTTTAAAGCATCGGAGTATGGAAGACTGATGTCGGAAGACGAAGCGGCGATTCTGCGTCAGCTGATGACGGATGTGGTACAGGAAGGCACGGCTTCCAAACTAAAGGGACTAAGCTATACGGCGGCAGGCAAGACCGGTTCTGCGGAATACAATAACGTCAAGGGCGACAGCCATGCGTGGTTTACCGGTTTCGCTCCGGCGGAGGATCCGGAAGTCTGTGTCACCATCATCGTGGAGGGTGCCGGAAGCGGTGGTGATTATGCAGTGCCTATCGCAAGGCGGATCTTTGATGTGTACTTTAGCGAAATGCAGTAAGATCGGAGGATAAAATAAGATGATAGATGCAACCAGCTGTGGCGGAGTGGTAATCTTCCGCGGCAAAATATTATTGCTCTATAAAAATATAAAAAACAAATATGAGGGATGGGTTCTGCCGAAAGGAACCGTGGAACCCGGAGAAACCCACGAAGAGACTGCATTGCGGGAAGTCCTGGAAGAGAGCGGCTCCAAAGCTTTTATCGTAGATTATGTAGGAAGAAGTGAATACTCTTTTACTGTGCCGGAAGATGTGGTGGAGAAGGAGGTACACTGGTACCTGATGAGCACCGACAGCTATTACAGCAAACCCCAGAGAGAAGAGTATTTTGCGGATTCCGGTTTTTACAAATACCATGAAGCCTATCATCTGCTGAAATTTGCCAATGAGAAACAGATTTTGGAGAAAGCATATGCGGAATACCTGGAAAGAAAAAGGAATAATCAATGGATGAATTGATTATTCCTGCTTCTGAAGATTTGTAGTGCTTATACATTTTTGACGATTTCCAAATCTGTTCTCTGTAAGAGATCTACGAATTCGTTCTTTTCGTTTTTCAGAATGGGACGGGAGAACTTGGTGGGATGAATGATCAGAACTTCCCAGATACTTCCGTCATTCAGCTGTACATTCGTACCGATCTGTGCGTCCGCGATTCTCTTCATAATGGGCATTAACAGTTCTACATCGTATTTGTCCAGGCTTTTTTCGAAATTCCCCAAAATCTGCAGCGGTGTAAGCGCATTGCGGTAGGTTCTTGGAGAAGCCATGGCAATGTAGGCATCGATGATTGCCATATATCTGGCATAGACATCGACCTTCTGACCGGTCATATGATAAGGATAACCGCTGCCGTCCAGTCTTTCGTGGTGCATGATCACCGCATTTTTCACATGTTCGTTCAGATCCTGATTCCGGACGGTAGTATAACCGACCACAGGATGGGTCTTGATGACCTTGAATTCCGCGTCAGTCAGCTTTCCCGGCTTCCACAGCAGTTCATAGGGCAGCTGCAGTTTGCCGATATCATAATAGAAACCGCAGAGGATCAGAGTGTTTTTCTCTTCCTCCGACATGGACAGCCAGTCGGCAAAAGCGCCTGCTAAAAGAGCGGCATTCAAACCCTGGGTATAGGTAAGCTCATCCTCACTGGGCATCAGATTGTACAGGTAGTCCAAAAGTGCGGAACCGGAAGAAATATAATAATATAATTCCTTGTAAATAGTCAGCAGAACGATATCGGCAGGCTTCCTTCCCATAATCAGAAGCTGATTCATTGCCAGTTTGTATTCCCCGAGGAAAATGGGGTAGGCACGTTCAAAAGCTTTGAAATTAGAGTCAAAGCGAATTTTTTCGTAATGGGTGGTGGCAAAATCCACATCTTCCATGATCGTGACGCATACCAGATTATAACGCTTTAACTTTTCTATAATCTGCGGGGTCACAGTAGTACCGGCAGGGTAGATCACGCGATTCTGATCCTGAATATCCTCGCCCAGGACCATGTCCGGCTGAAGCTCCATCTTCGTAATTACTTTCAATGGTTTTTCCTCCTCATTTGTACTAATTCAAGTATAAAATAACATCCGGAAAAGTCAAGCAACAAAAATTGTAATGTAACGGAATCTATGCTATAATGAGCCATATGGCTGGCGGAAAAGTACGTCTAAAGGTTGTTTCGGCAAAAGGAAATGATATATGGCAGGAAAGCTTACATTTGCACCAAATCTCTATTTGGGAGAGAGCATCGCATCTGAAAAACTGGATAAAATAAAAAAGAGACTGGTGAAAAAGCCTCTTCTGGCAAATGTATATCTCATTACGCCGGCGAGGAATCCGGCAGACCAATTAGATATTTTTGATGCAAGACAACTGATACAGCCCCATTACAAAAATGAAGAATTCCTGATCCTCGGGATCGTATCCGGATATGAAGAGGCACTGCAGCTGATCGAACAGATCACCGGAGAATGTCTGGAAGCCAGGGGAGACTGCAATCTGCGGGAGTATTTACTATGTTGACGATTCTTTTAAAAATATTGAGCATTCTCGGAATCCTTTTGTTAATACTTCTCGGAATCGCGCTGGTGGTAGTTCTTCTGGTATTATTTTTCCCGGTCTGTTACAAAGTGTCCGGGAAGAAAAAAGCCGAAGAAATGCAGTTTGCCGCAAAAATAAAATTGCTGCTCGGTCTGGTACGGGTATCTTTCAGCTATCCGGTTCCGGGAAAACTGCTGGCGAAGGTTCTCTTTTTTACAGTATATGATTCTTCTACGGAGAAAAAATCCTCTGCACCGGAAACCAGACAGGAGACTTCAGGGTCTTCAGAATCTTCAGATGCTTCAGAAGCTTCCGGGCAGACATTGCTTCCAGATGATGCCAATATAGCGAAGACGGAGCCTGCAACCGATACAACGGATCCTGCGGATACAGAATCTTCTGAGGAAGAGAACACACCTGGTCCGCAGCCGGAGACCTCAGGGAAGCTCACCGGATTTTTTGAGAAAATACGATACACAATCCGTAAAATCTGTGATAAAATCAAACATATTCTGAAGAATATTTCTTTTTACAGAGAGTTATGGAATGATCCGGATACGAAGGGATTGCTTCAGCATGCGGGAAGCCGTATCGGGCATATTGTAAAAAGGTTGCGTCCGCGAAAGCTGGAGGTGAACGCCTGCATTGGTACCGGATCACCGGATACCACTGGATACCTATACGGTATCTATGGAATGCTGCTTCCGAAGCTTGGAAAGAGAGTCTGCATTACACCGGATTTCGAACAGGCAATACTGGAGGGAGAGTTTAAAGCCTCCGGACATTTTACAGCAGCATGTGTATTGTTCCATTCCGTGCGGCTGCTTTTGGATAAGAGATTACGGCAATTAATTCATAAGATTAGAACATTTCAAAAAAATCAGAAGAAATAACAGGATGAAACAGGAGGTTTGTTATGGCAGAAAAAGATAATCAGTTCCAGGGCGTGGTAGAATCTCTTTTAAAGGGAATGGATACGGTACTCTCCACGAAGACCGTGGTGGGAGAGGCTACGAAGATCGGAGATACGATCATATTACCGTTGGTGGATGTGACTTTCGGTGTGGGTGCCGGTGCTGGCAATAATTCCGAGAAAAAATCCGCTTCCGGAGCCGGTGGCTTAGGCGGTAAGATGACTCCCAGCGCTGTTCTGGTCATTAAGAACGGTTCCGCAAAGCTGGTAAACATCAAAAATCAGGATACGGTGACCAAGATCCTGGATATGATCCCCGATATCGTAGATAAATTTACCCAGCCGAAGGAAAAAGAAGAAATGTCCGATGCGGAAGTGGTGGACATTGCATTTCCGGAAGAGGAAACAACAGAAGATAAGTAATATTTGAGATACTCTGCATATAATAAAGTGAGAATATTTCGGATCCGGATGGATTATGAAAAAGATTATTGGACTGATACTCTTTTTTGTGGCGGTCGGCATGCTGCTTATGCTGGTGATCCATAATCGCTTCATCGGTCTGATCATGGTCGCACTTTTATTGTTTGCAGGGTATTATCTTTTCTGTGGTTGTGAGTAAGAGGGTGCGGTATGATTGATTGGGAAGAGGTCATTAAGGCAGAAAGTACCGAAGAGTTAAAAGAAATAAAACTGTGGCTTTTCCAGGAAAATATGCGTCTGCAACAGGAACGTTCAGAGCTGGAACAGGAGCGTACGGAGTTAGAACAGGCCCGGAACAAATTTTTGGACGAACGGGTAAAGTTACGGGACGAGCTGGATGAGTTGAACCGGCGTACGGTCATGGAACGGAAACGGCTGAAAGAAGAAAATCTGTTCTTCGAGAAGAAAATGGCTATTTTGCAGGAAGGTTTCCGACAGCTGGAGGAGGATCGGAAGAGGTTCGAACAGGAACGGCAGACACTCCTGGAGGAGACAAGAGAACAGCAGGTCGGGGAGAAGGATTTTGGAGAAGGCAGCTTTACGGCAGTACAGCTTTTATTCCGGGGAGTCAATAATCCGCTGGCTCTGCGGAAGAGATACCGGGATCTGATCAAGATCTTTCATCCGGACAACCTCTTCGGTGATAGGGAACTGGCAGGTCAGATCAACAAAGAATACCTGAAACGGAAGCAGGAAGAGCGGTTCTGGTAATTTCACAGAGAACAAAAAATAAGCCAGAAATGAAATTCATCATTTCTGGCTTTCAAAATCCAATATTATCGCAGGAGATTAAGCTCTCTCAACTTTACCAGATTTTAAGCAGCTGGTGCAGACATGCATTCTTCTAGCTCCGCCGTTAACCTTGCACTTAACGCTCTTAACATTAGAGTTCCAAATTGCGTTGCTTCTTCTATGAGAATGGCTTACGTTGTTACCGAAATGAACGCCCTTACCACAAATATCACATTTAGCCATCTTGACACCTCCTCGATCTAACGCGCATCTTACGCTTACTTTTAAACAATTTTTTCAATAAATACGTGTGAAATGCTCACAACATTGATATATTAACAGAAAACCAAAATAAAAGCAAGCAAAAAATATTTATTTTTTTTATTTTGTTGTTTCTTTTTCAAAGGAAAGCTGTTAAAATACATTTATATATGTCTGAACTTTAGATTTTGAGGGCAGACATATCAGAAGAAACAAGTGATCCGAATATGAAGGAGGTTCTGTATGAAAGGTTCTTCTATGAATACCCATATGGGAAATATTGACATTGATAATGAAGTCATTGCACAGTATGCCGGAAGCGTTGCAGTAGAGTGCTTTGGTATCGTAGGTATGGCCGGAGTCAGCATGAAGGATGGTCTGGTAAAGCTTCTGAAATTAGATAGCATCACCAGAGGTATCAAGGTGTCCCTGGACAACAATAAACTGGTTCTGGACTTCCATGTGATCGTAGCATACGGCGTCAGCATTTTAACTGTCACCGACAATCTAATCAGCAACGTAAAATACAAAGTGGAAGAGTTTACCGGTTTGGAGATCAAAAAGATCAACATCTTTGTTGAAGGTGTAAGAGTGATTGATTAAGGAGGAAGTAATTGTGGCTTTACAACAAATCGACGCTAAGATGCTTTCCAAGATGTTCTTAGCCGGCGCCAAGAATTTAGAGAATAAGAAGGAATGGATCAACGAACTGAATGTGTTCCCCGTTCCCGACGGAGATACCGGAACCAATATGACCATGACCATCATGTCTGCGGCCAGAGAAGTATCCGCACTGGGTGAGGATGCCGATATGGCAGCTCTGTGCAAGGCTATTTCCAGCGGTTCCCTGCGTGGTGCCAGAGGTAACTCCGGCGTTATCTTATCCCAGCTGTTCCGTGGTTTTACCAAGAGCATCAAGGAAGAGCAGGTACTGGATATTCCCGTATTAACCCGTGCTTTTGAAAAAGCGGTGGAGACTGCGTACAAGGCAGTTATGAAGCCGAAGGAAGGTACGATCCTTACCGTGGCAAGAGGTGCTTCCGATAAGGCAAAGGAGCTTTGTGAGGACGGTGCGGAGGATCTTGAGCAGTTTTTAGGAGCTGTCATCGAGCATGCCCGTTACGTATTGAGCCAGACTCCTGAGATGTTACCTGTATTAAAACAGGCAGGCGTTGTGGATTCCGGCGGGCAGGGTCTGGTAGAAGTACTTGGCGGTGCCTATGATGCTTTCCTGGGCAAGGAGATCGACCTGACCGTAGCTCCCGCAGCTGCTGCGAAGGCAGAAGATACCAAGAGCTCCCTGGAAGTACAGGCAGAAGCAGAGATCAAGTTCGGCTATTGCACCGAATTCATCATTTTGTTAAACAAACCTTTCAATGTAAAGGCAGAGATGGATTTCAAGGCATTCTTAGAGTCCATCGGTGATTCTATCGTATGTGTTGCAGATGACGATGTGGTCAAGGTACATGTACATACCAATGATCCCGGTCTGGCTATCCAGAAGGCATTGAAGTATGGTGCATTGTCCAATATGAAGATCGATAACATGCGCTTAGAGCATCAGGAGAAGCTTTTCAAACTCTCCGAGAAGGAAGCAGCACAGAAAAAGGCCGAAGAAGAGAAGGCTGCACAGCCTCCCAAAGAAGTAGGCTTCCTGGCAGTATCCGTAGGTGACGGCTTAAGCGAACTCTTCAAGAGCCTCGGCGTAGACTATATCATCGAGGGCGGACAGACCATGAACCCCAGTACTGCAGACATCTTAGATGCAGTTGACAAGGTAAATGCGAAGACCATCTTCGTGCTTCCCAATAACAAGAACATCATTCTCGCAGCCAATCAGGCAGCCGAACTGATGACCGACAAGGAGCTTTTAGTCATTCCCACCAAGACTATTCCCCAGGGAATTACCGCAGTAATCAACTATGTACCCGAACTGTCCGTAGAAGAGAACGAAGAGACCATGCTCCGCGAGATCAAAAATGTCAAGACCGGTCAGGTGACCTACGCTGTCCGTGATACCGTGATCGATGACAAAGAGATCAAGAAAGACGACTTCATGGGCATCGGCGACCACGGCATCGTAGCTGTCGGTACCGACATGATAAAAGTAACCCGTGATATGATCGCCGAACTCGTGGATGAAGATTCCGAACTCATCAGCGTATACTACGGTTGTGACGTGGCAGAAGATGCTGCCGAAGCACTGCACGCAGACTTAGAGGAGGCTTATCCTGCCTGCGATATCGAGCTGCAGTACGGCGGACAACCTATCTATTACTACACCGTTTCCGTGGAGTAAAGTTTAGTCAAATCAATAATTAACCTCAAGAACTCCCGAATGCCATCTGATCGCTTTGGGAGTTCTGTGTTTTAAGACATTCCAATAAACCAGTAGCTGGGCTGGGTATAAGAATAAGCAGGCCGTAAGCAGACGTCGGCACTTAGCGGGCGTATTCTGACCGCTTATGTGCCGCTACGCTCTGCGACAGAGCGCGAGCGTGCCGCGTTTCTTATGCCCAGCCACGGCTACGGATGGTCTGAAAGATGAAGAATATAGGAGGAGTTCCTATGAGTGATGCAATTCCGATTAACAGAATAAAAGGCGTAGGAGAGAAAACAGCAGCTCTCTTCGGCAAGATCAATGTCTTCACCGTAGACGACCTGATCCACCATTACCCAAGAGATTACGAGACCTACAACGCCCCCGTCTCCATCCGTGAAGCCACCCCCGGCAGTGTCCAGGCTATCTACGGCCAGATCACCGCCATCCCCAACGTGAAGAAAGTCCGCAACCTCTCCATCCTCAACGCTATCCTGAAAGATGACAGCGGAGATTCCATCCAACTCACATTCTTCAACATGCCCTTTTTAAAAAAAGTATTAAAACCCGGCGGCTTCTACCTCTTCCGCGGTCTCGTACAGCAGCGCGGCACCCATAAGATCATGGAACAGCCCCGGATGTTCACCTGGGACGAATATAGCCGGAAATCCGGACACCTCCTGCCAAGATACGCCCTGACCAAAGGTCTGGCCAATCAGACCGTACAGAAATCCGTGGCACAGGCGCTGGAATACTATCCTCCGGAAAAAGAATATCTGCCACAGACAATATTACAGAAATATCCCATGCTTTCCCACAGGGAAGCTGTCTATGCCCTGCATTTCCCGGAGAACAGAGAGGAACTGTTAGCTGCCAGGAACCGTATGGTATTCGAAGAATTCTTTTCTTTCTTACTGGTACTTCGTAAGAATAAAGAACTGGCGGCAAAGACAGAGAACCATTTTCCCATGTATGAGACTGCAGATACTGTAAGGTTCCTGGAGCAGCTGCCGTTTCCGCTGACGAAAGCACAAAAAAAGGTCTGGGGTGAACTCAGAGAAGACATGGGAAGTCCTTATGCCATGAACCGGCTGATCCAGGGGGATGTGGGTTCCGGTAAGACGATTCTGGCAGTGCTGGCATTGCTTATGTGTGCGGCTAACGGCTATCAGGGTGCCCTGATGGCACCGACGGAAGTGTTGGCGGTCCAGCATTTTGAGACCATTTCCGGCTATGTAAAAGAATACGGCATTGCCTTCCGACCGGTGCTTCTGACCGGTTCCATGACGGCTAAGGAGAAACGGAAAGCCTATGCGCAGATTGCTTCCGGAGAAGCCAATCTGATCATCGGCACCCATGCACTGATTCAGGAAAAGGTGGAATATGCTTCCCTGGCACTGGTAGTGACGGATGAACAGCACCGCTTCGGGGTGAGACAGCGGGAGACTCTGGCTGCCAAGGGACAGGAACCCCATGTGTTAGTTATGAGTGCCACCCCGATTCCCCGGACTTTGGCAATTATTCTGTACGGAGATCTGAAAGTATCGGTTGTAGATGAACTCCCCGCCAACCGTCTACCCATCAAAAACTGTGTGGTAGGCACCTCTTATCGCCCCAAAGCCTATGAATTTATTGCAAAAGAGGTGGCAGCGGGAAGACAGGCATACGTCATCTGTCCCATGGTGGAAGAGGGCGAGTCCGAAGATCTGGAGAATGTGGTGGATTACACGGAGAAACTCCGGGCAGCTCTGTCGCCTTCCGTGCAGGTAGCCTATCTCCATGGGAAAATGCGTCCGTCGGACAAAAACCGTATCATGGAAGAGTTTGCCAACAAAGAAATCGATGTCTTAGTTTCTACCACGGTCATTGAAGTCGGTATCAATGTTCCCAACGCCACGGTAATGATGGTGGAGAATGCGGAACGCTTCGGTCTGGCACAACTGCACCAGCTGCGGGGACGTGTGGGACGTGGAGAATTCCAGAGTTATTGTATTTTCATCAGTACCTCCGAAGCCAAAGAGACCATGGAACGGTTGCAGATTCTGAACCATTCCAACGACGGCTTTCATATTGCTTCCAAGGACCTGAAGCTGCGGGGACCCGGTGATATCTTCGGAATCCGTCAGAGCGGTGAATTTGCGTTTGTGCTGGGTGATATTTATACGGACGCCAATGTTTTAAAGGAGGCTTCGGACGCTGTAGAAGGGCTCCTTACGGCAGATCCGGATCTGACAGGTGACGACAGCCGGACATTAGTGAACTATTTCAGAGAACATACGTCTGCAAATGTTGTTGACTTTCGAACCATCTGACAGTAAAATTACCATTAGGCTCTGTTATACGGTGACAGCAAAGTGCACCGGAAGAGTCACAAACAGAGGGAAGGTAAAGATACCAACATGGCAAAAATAGCAATCGTAACAGACAGCAACAGCGGCATTACCCAGGCAGAAGGAGCCCATCTCGGAATCCATGTGCTGCCCATGCCTTTTATGATCGATGAAGTAACTTATTATGAAGATATTGACCTGACACAGGAACAGTTCTATGAGAAGTTAAAGTCCGGTGCGAATATTGCCACCAGCCAGCCGTCTCCAGACAGCGTTATGGGGCTGTGGGATAAGCTGTTACAGGAATACGATGAGATCGTACACATTCCCATGAGCAGTGGTCTGTCCGGTTCCTGCCAGAGTGCTTTTGTCTTTGCCGCAGATTATGACGGTAAGGTTCAGGTCGTGAACAACCAGAGAATCTCCGTAACCCAGCGTCAGTCCGCACTGGATGCATTACAGCTTGCAGCAGCCGGTAAAAACGCGTCAGAGATCAAAGAGTTTCTGGAAAACGATAAGTTCAACAGCAGTATCTATATTATGCTGGACACTCTGTATTACCTGAAAAAAGGCGGACGGATCACTCCGGCAGCCGCAGCTATCGGTACCATGCTTCGGTTAAAACCGGTGCTTACCATTCAGGGAGAAAAGCTGGATGCCTTTGCCAAGGCAAGAACCACCACCCAGGGCAAAACCATGATGATCAATGCCATCAAGAAGGACATCAACGAGCGTTTCGGCGGTATGACAGAGGACAAGCATATCTGGATGCAGATTGCCTATACCCATGATAGAGCGGCAGCAGAGCAGTTCCGCACGGAAGTGGAGGCAGAATTCCCCGGCTACGATATTCACATCGACCCACTGTCCTTAAGCGTTGCCTGCCATATCGGTCCCGGTTCCCTGGCACTGGCATGTTGTAAGAAAATAACCCTTTAGAATTCTTAAGCTCCCGGAAAGTGTAATGCTCCGGGAGCTTTTTCATCCCCAATCCCTTGTATTTTTTACTTTTCCAAACACAAAATCTATGATATACTTAAGACAATAATGTGTTGAGAAGGAGTTCCATTTCATGGCAAAAGACAATAATTATGACGCCTCGAGTATTACCGTCCTGGAAGGCTTAGAAGCGGTAAGAAAGAGACCCGGAATGTATATCGGCAGTGTCTCCACCAAAGGGCTGAACCACTTAATCTACGAAATCGTAGACAACTCTGTGGACGAGCATCTGGCAGGATACTGCGATACCATAAAAGTAACATTAGAGGTGGACGGTTCCGCCACTGTAGAAGATAACGGACGTGGTATTCCCGTGGGAATGCACGAAAAAGGAATCAGCGCGGAGCGTCTGGTGTTCACAACCCTGCATGCCGGCGGCAAATTCGACAACTCCGCCTACAAGACCAGCGGTGGTCTGCACGGTGTAGGTTCCTCCGTGGTAAATGCCCTTTCCACAAAGCTGACTGTCAGAGTCAAGAGTGGCGGCTGCATCTATGAGGACCGCTATGAGAGAGGTATTCCCGTCATGGATCTGGTGGATGGTCTGCTTCCCGTGGTGGGCAAGACCAGAGAGACCGGTACGACCATCAGTTTCCTGCCGGATGACACTATCTTTGACAAGACCCGTTTCAAGGAAGATGAGGTGAAGAGCCGTCTTCATGAGACCGCATATCTGAACCCGAAGCTTACGATCATTTTCGAAGATAAGAGAAAAGAAGAACCGGAGAAGGTTACCTACCATGAGCCGGAAGGCATCATTGGTTTCATAAAAGACATGAACCGTTCCAAGGAGACCGTCCATGATGTCATTTTCTTTTCCGGAGAGAGTGAAGGCATCTCCGTGGAAGTGGCATTCCAGTATGTGAATGAGTTCCATGAGAATGTCTTAGGCTTCTGTAATAACATTTACAACTCCGAAGGTGGTACCCACCTCACCGGTTTCAAGACCCAGTTTACAAATGTTATTAATACTTACGCCAGAGAATTAAATATTCTGAAGGAAAAGGATGCGAACTTTACCGGTGCCGATGTCCGGAACGGAATGACGGCAGTGGTATCCATCAAGCATCCGGATCCCCGTTTCGAAGGACAGACCAAGACGAAGTTAGACAACCAGGATGCTGCCAAGGCAGTAGCCAAGGTGACCGGCGAAGAGATCGTAAGATTTTTCGACCGTAACTTAGAGACGCTGAAGAGCATTATCGGCTGCGCGGAAAAGGCTGCCAAGATCCGTAAGACAGAGGAGAAGGCCAAGACCAATATGCTGACCAAGCAGAAATTCTCCTTTGATTCCAACGGCAAACTGGCAAACTGCGAATCCAGAGATCCCTCCAAGTGTGAGATCTTCATCGTAGAGGGTGACTCTGCGGGCGGCAGTGCCAAGACAGCGAGAAACCGTATGTACCAGGCAATCCTGCCTATCCGCGGTAAGATCCTGAACGTGGAGAAAGCCAGCATTGACAAGGTTCTGGCAAATGCGGAGATCAAGACCATGATCAACGCTTTCGGATGCGGATTTTCCGAGGGCTATGGCAACGATTTCGATATTACCAAATTACGTTATGACAAGATCATCATCATGGCGGATGCCGATGTGGACGGTGCGCATATCTCTACTTTGCTACTGACCTTGTTTTACCGCTTCATGCCGGATCTGATCTTCGAAGGTCACGTATACATAGCCATGCCTCCCTTATACAAGGCAATGCCTTCCAAGAGAGAAGAGAAATACCTGTATGACGACAAAGCGCTGGAAAAATATCGTAAGACCCACAAAGGCCCCTTTACCTTACAGCGATACAAAGGTCTGGGCGAGATGGATGCCGAACAGCTGTGGGAGACCACGCTGGATCCGGAACGCCGAATGTTAAAATTGGTGGAAATCGAGGATGCCCGCATGGCTTCCGAGATGACCGAGCTTCTCATGGGTACGGATGTACCGCCCAGAAAAGCCTTTATTTACGATCACGCAACGGATGCGGAATTAGACATCTAGTACATCCGGTATTGCGAGATCCTGAAATGTAATGTCAGAAAGACGAGGACCAGAAATGGACGACAGTAGAATCATAAAAACAGAATACTCCGAGGAGATGCAGAAATCGTTCATCGACTATGCCATGAGCGTTATCATCGCCAGAGCCCTGCCGGATGTCAGAGACGGTCTGAAGCCGGTACAGAGAAGAACCCTCTACGATATGCACGAACTGGGGATCCGCTATGACCGTCCCTACCGTAAGAGTGCCCGTATCGTAGGTGATACCATGGGCAAATATCATCCCCACGGCGACAGTTCCATCTATGAGGCACTGGTAGTCATGAGCCAGGATTTCAAAAAGGGCATGCCTCTGATCGACGGCCATGGTAACTTCGGCAATATCGAAGGAGACGGTGCCGCTGCTATGCGTTATACCGAGGCAAGACTGCAGAAGGTGACCCAGGAAGCTTTCCTGGCAGATCTGGACAAGGATGTGGTAGACTTCGTACCGAACTTCGATGAGACGGAAAAGGAGCCTTCCGTACTTCCGGTAAAGATTCCGAACCTCCTGGTCAACGGATCGGAAGGTATCGCCGTAGGTATGGCTACCAGCATTCCCCCTCACAACCTTGGGGAGGTCATCGATGCAGTAAAAGCTTATATGCTGAATAACGAGATTACCACAAAGGAACTGATGCGTTACCTGAAGGGACCGGATTTTCCTACCGGTGGTATCGTTATTAATAAGGATGAACTGGAAGAGATCTACGAGACCGGAACCGGCAAGATCAAGCTGCGTGGCAAGGTAGAATTCCAAAAGGGAAAAACCGGCAAGACCAACGTGGTGATCACCGAGATTCCCTATACCATGATCGGTGCCAATATTGCGAAGTTTTTATCCGATGTGGCAGCCTTGTCCGAGACAAAAAAGACCCAGGACATCGTGGATATCTCCAACCAGTCCTCCAAGGAGGGCATCCGTATCGTGATTGAATTACGTAAGGATGCGGATCCCGAGAACTTTGTAAATATGCTTTATAAGAAGACCCGCTTAGAAGATACCTTCGGTGTCAATATGCTTGCCATTGCAAACGGCAGACCGGAGACCATGGGCTTAAAGCAGATCATCAAGGCGAATGTGGACTTCCAGTTTGAAGTAACTACCAGAAAATATACCAATCTGTTAGCCAAAGAGATGGAGCGCAAGGAGATTCAGGAAGGTCTGATCAAGGCCTGCAACGTAATCGATCTTGTCATCGAGATCTTACGTGGTTCCAAGGATCGTGCCATGGCAAAAGCCTGCCTCGTAGAGGGTAAGGTGGACGGTATCAAGTTCAAGTCCAAAGAATCAAAAATCATGGCAGCCCAGCTGATGTTCACCGAGAAACAGGCGAACGCTATCTTAGAGATGCGTCTGTATAAGTTGATCGGTCTGGAACTGGAAGCTCTGATCAACGAGCATGAAGAGACCATGGCAAATATCTATCGCTACGAAGATATTCTGGACCGCAGAGATTCCATGGCGCAGGTCATCATGAATGAACTGGATG
>CAVGMD010000012.1:34548-44357 GCA_963630275.1 Bacteroidaceae bacterium
ATGGATTTAAAAAGGAATACAGCCATCCCCGCAAGACTGTTATCGAGAACGGACAGGAAGCGGTCTACAAGGAAAAAGAACTGGAAGAGATGGATGTGGTATTCCTCATGGATCGTTTCGGCTATGCCAAGACCGTGGACGTCTCCACCTACGAGCGGAATAAAGAAGCCGCAGATGTAGAGAATAAATACATCTTCACCTGTAAAAATACCGGAAGGATCTGTCTGTTCACCAACACCGGACAGATGCATACCATCAAGGTGCTGGATCTGCCTTACGGCAAGTTCCGTGACAAGGGCACGCCCATTGACAATGTAAGTAACTTCAGTCAGAAAAACGAGGAGATCGTATATATCACCAGCCAGAAGGAACTGAACCTGTGCCGGGTGATTTTCGCCACTGCCCAGTCCATGTTAAAAGTGGTAGACGGTGGGGAATTCGATGTGACCAAGCGTACCGTTGCCGCTACGAAGCTGGCGGAGGGTGACAGCGTAGTCAGCGTTGCAGCCCTGACCGATCAGCGGAACATCGTATTGCAGACCAGAGGAGGATTTTTCCTGCGATTTGCCATCGATGAGATTCCTGAGAAAAAGAAAGGTGCCATCGGTGTCCGCGGCATGAAACTGGCTGACAAGGATGTGGTGGAAAATGTATATTATACCAAAAATGCGGTAGAGACCACCATTGAATATAAGGGCAAGGAGCTTATCCTGAATAATCTGAAGCTCGGCAAACGTGACAGCAAGGGCACCAAAGTCAGAGTATAACTTTTCAGTAGGATAATTCAGAGAATAATTAAAAAATAATTATAGAAAAAAACGGAGAGTAATCATATGAGAGTCATTGCGGGAACTGCAAGAAGTCTGCCCCTTAAGACTCCGGAAGGAATGGATACCAGACCCACCACCGACCGGATCAAGGAAACCCTTTTTAATATGCTGCAGACATATATTCCGGACTGCGTGTTCGTGGATATTTTCAGTGGCAGCGGCGGCATCGGTATTGAGGCATTGAGCCGTGGCGCCAGAAAAGCTTATTTTATTGAAAATGCCCCGAAGGCATTAGCATGTATCGAGGATAATCTGGCATTTACGAAAATGAAGGACCGTGCTATAGTATTAAAACAGGATGCCTGTGCAGGACTGACCGGCATCTATGAAAAACACGTGGATGTGATCTTCATGGATCCTCCCTACGACCAGGAGCAGGAGCGCAGAGTGTTAGAGCAGCTGCGCTATGCAAAATATGTCTCCGAAGAGACCCTGATCCTCGTAGAAGCTTCTCTGCACACCGATTTTTCCTATGCGGAAGACCTGGGATTTGAAGTGATCCGTGAGAAAAAATACAAAACCAACAAGCATGTGTTCCTTCGCCGGAAGTAACACTGAAAGGTATGATTTTTATGAAAAGAGCTGTTTACACCGGAAGCTTTGACCCTGTCACAAACGGGCATATGGATATCATAAGGCGGGCGTCCGAAATATTTGATGTTCTGATCGTCAGTGTTTTGAATAATAAAGAAAAGACCCCGTTGTTTTCTGTAGAAGAACGTGTTAAGATACTAGAAGAAGCCACAAAAGATCTGCCCAATGTGCAGATTGACAGCTTTAGCGGTCTTTTGGTGGATTATGCCAGAGAAAAGGATCTGCATGTCATCGTAAGAGGCTTACGTGCCATTACGGATTTTGAGTATGAACTGCAGATGGCACAGACGAACCGGATGTTATCCCATGGGAAAATCGACACGTTATTTCTGACCACCAGCCTGGAATACGCATATCTCAGTTCTTCCGCAATCAAACAGATTGCCAGCTTTGATGGAGATATTACCCCTTGTGTTCCGGATTTTGTAGCGGATTTGATTTATGACAAATATCGTCAGAAAAAACTTCCAGAGAATAGTGATGTGTAAATAAGGAGAGTTTCATGAGCAGCAGAATCGAACAGGTAATTGATGAAATAGAAGAATACATTGAAAGTTGTAAGCCGAAGTTCATGTCTAGCACCGAGATTATCGTCAATAAGGATGAGATTGATGAGTTGTTGCGGGAACTGCGCATGAAGACTCCGGATGAGATTAAGCGTTATCAGAAGATCATCAGCAATAAGGAAGCAATCTTGAACGATGCCAAAGCCAAGGCAGAAGCCCTGATCAATGAAGCTACGGTGCATACCAACGAACTGATTAATGAGCATGAGATCATGCAGCAGGCATATGCCCAGGCGAATGAAGTCGTTACCATGGCAAGCAAGCAGGCACAGGAGATTTTAGATAATGCCACCATTGAGGCCAACAATGTAAAATCCGCTGCCATGCAGTATATGGACGATATGCTGGCACATCTGGAGAATATTATTACTTCCTCCACCCAGCAGGCAAGTGCAAACTATGATGCTCTGATCGGCAACCTGAACCAGTATCGTGATATTATCCAGTCCAACCGCAGTGAGCTTCATCCGGTAGATGAGGATCTGGAGGATGTGGATGTTCCCGCAGGCGGAACTGATAATCTCGATGTCATGTAATCATATAATTAATCATAAGAAACCAGTTTTCTGTAGAAAGCTGGTTTTTTAAAAATAAAGGAATCAAGAGAATGAAAGTAAGTAATATACAAAAAGGGCTGTTAGTCAGGACAATGATCTGTGCGGTCAGTCTTGCTGCAGCCTGTTTTTTTGAAGCTTCCCTGAATGTTCAGGCAGCGCCCAGAGCGCAGGAGACGGGAGAGAGGGTTACTATCGTCATTGATCCCGGGCACGGCGGTGACAATGAAGGAACCCTGGAGGGAATCGTCCAGGAAAAACAAATGACTATGGTGACCGCTCTTGCCATGTATGAGGAATTATCAAAATACGACAATGTGGATGTCTACCTGACCCATACCGAGGATGTATCCATGTCGTTGGCAGACCGGGCACAGTTTGCTGCGGACCGGAATGCAGATTTCCTGTTCAGCATTCATTACAATGCCTCTGTGGACCATGATCTGTTCGGTTCGGAAGTATGGATCTCTTCCGTACAGCCCTATAATGCCTACGGTTACCAGTTCGGCTGGGAACAGATGCAGCAGATGAAGGACATGGGTCTGTTTTTACGAGGTGTGAAGACGAAGCTTAAGGATAGCGGAGATGATTATTACGGAATCATCAGAGAGAGCACTGCCAGGGGGATTCCGTCCGCCATCATTGAGCACTGCCATGTAGATGAGGACAGGGATATTCCGTATTGTCAGACCGAAGAAGACTGGAAACGGTTCGGCAGAGAGGATGCGCTGTCTGTTGCAAAATACTTCGGATTGTCCAGTGCAAGCCTGGGTGTTGATTACAGTGCTGATGCAGATGCGCTTCCCGAAGTCTCCCTGCAGTCTATTCTGCCCGCTACTATACGGGATAAGACGGAACCGGATATTTGTCTGCTGTCACTGCAGAATGCGGATTATGACACCGGTGAGGTGACTTTGGAAGTCACGGGAACGGATTATGACTGTCCCATGATGTATTATGATTACAGTACCGATGGTGGCAGGACATATTCCGAACTGCTTCCTTGGCCGGATCTGGATATCATGACGGGAACCTATCCAGACACCTTTACCTTTTCTCTTACCTTTACGAAGGGCGAACAGCCGGTGATCACAGTACGCGGATACAATCAGGCAGATCTGTTTACCGAGAGTACCCCCATCACCTTTGATAAGCCGTTTATTGATCAGGAAAAGGCGGCACAACAAGCGTTGGAAGCAAGTCTCGCGGCAGAAGAAGCCGCTTCCCGGGCAGAGGCTTCAAAAGACGATACTTCCGATTCCGTAATTACCATGGCGGATGCTGCGGGGAATAACGGCATATCCCAAAATTCGGAGGGGAAAAATCCGGTGAATTTCGGTGTGTTTCTGATCATTTGCGGAATTTTGGTCACGCTGCTTCTCGTGGTATTTCTGTTATATCAGATCCAGCTAAGCCGACATAAGAAACGCAGACGAAAAAATCAGAGCAGAAATCAGAGTAGAAATGTATCCGGAGACAGAAGCCGCCATCCCAGGTAATACAGCACGGTAAGCAGTGTCAGAACCAACTTATGAAAAATATATTTTTTCAGGGAAAGCCCCGTATTCCGGATGCAACCGGCTGTCTGGGCAATACAGCTTAAGCCTCCAAACGGCAGCAAGAGTAAGGTATATAACGGATATCGGTCCTCTAACAGCTGCAGCCCTCCGGTAATCTCCGAAAGCGGTGCAAGAAGATGACTTTGGGGCAGGAAAAGCCCGGGCAACAGGTTCAACAGATTGAAAAAGATCATATATCCGCCAAGCTGCAGAATACTTCGCCCCGCGGCATTCACCGCATCGTCCAGGGCATCCGGCAGGGATGTCCTGACAGAAGGACGGGTTACCTGCGGCCCTCTGGAAGCATCCAAACGTGTACGATAGACCGTGTATCTCAGAAACAGTCCGTAGATAACAGGGATGCCGTACATCCCCATAAGGTAGGGCAGCTTAAGCGTCCGGTGCAACAAAGGCAGCACAAATCCCAAAAAGTACACCGGACCGAAATTATTGCAAAATGACAGAAGATATTGCCCTTCCGATACCGAAAGTTCCTGCCGGTTACGAAACTCCGCCGTCGTGCGTGCACCCATGGGAAACCCACATAAAAAACCCATAAGGATCGTGTAAACCGCGGCATCGGATATCCGGAACAGTTTACCGAAAAAAGGTTTTATGGGGCGTATGAGATTTTCCACCAGCCCCATGCGGATCAGCGTTCCCGACAGAACCATAAAAGGGAAGAGCACCGGCACCATTTTTTCATACCAGAGTCGCAGTCCCAGGGCTGCATAGGCAAGACTTAAGGATGAGTTCGTCAGCATACAGAAAGTCAGAAATACAAAGAAAAAAACGCCCAATATTTTTTTCATGGAGGTCCCTGTTAAGAGGTTTGTATACTATATGCCGAAATGAAATAAATAGAAATAAATGAGGATGGAAAGTGAAAAGCCCATGCGTTTGGATAAATTTTTATGTGAAAATAACATAGGTACCAGGAGCCAGGTGAAGGATGCAATCCGAAAAGGGATGGTAACGATCAACGGCACGGTTGCCAACAAACCGGAAGAAAAAATAGATGAAAACAAAGACGTCATCGCCTTCCGGGGGAAGGAATTGCAGTATCAAAAATATGTATACTATATGCTGCATAAGCCGGAGGGTGTGGTCTCCGCCACCAATGACAATACTGCACCTACTGTTTTAGAACTGCTTCCTGCGCAGTACAGAAAGGATCTGTTCCCGGTAGGAAGACTGGACAAGGATACCACGGGGCTTTTGCTCTTAACCAACGACGGGGCTTTGGCACACGATCTTCTGACACCGAAAAAACATGTGGGTAAGACTTATCTGGTGCGGCCGGGACATCCTCTCTCCGAGGAAGATATCCACCGGCTGGAAGAGGGGCTTGATATCGGGGATGACAAACCGACTGCCCCCGCAAAAGCGGAGATTACTCTGGACGGGAACCTGCTGCTTACGATTCACGAAGGCAGATTTCACCAGGTCAAAAGAATGTTACAGGCAGTAGGCAATCAGGTATGCGCACTGGAACGTGTATCCTTCGGACCGCTGTCCCTGGATCCCTCCCTTCCAAGAGGAGCCTATCGTGCCCTGACCGAAGAAGAGATCCGCGCACTGGTCAACACACAGAATCAGAAGAAATAAGCTACAAAAGGAGTTAATTTTATATGCAACTGAAAAGAATGTTTTCCACAGATGATTTTAAAGGAACCAGAGGGTATCTTCGTACCCAGAAAAATTATGAGATCTTAAGAACCGTGCTTTATTTTGTCATTTCGTTATCTTTGTTTATCGCCGGATGGGTCAGCACCGGAAGCAGAGAGAATCTGTTAACCATCGTTGCGGTACTGGGATGTCTTCCGGCATGTAAAAGTCTGGTGGAGGCGATCATGTTTCTGCGTTACAAGGGCTGTGATGAGCGGGATGCCGCTCAGATTGCGGCGCATACAAAAGGACTTACCGGGCTCTATGACTGTGTATTTACTTCTTATGAAAAGAATTTTTGTATTCATCATCTGACGGTCTGCGGCAATACCCTCTGCGGCTACACTGCGGATCCGAAGTTTGCGGAACAGGCTTTTTACAAACACATTCAGGATATTCTGAAAAAAGACAATTACAGAGAGACTTCTGTGAAAATATTTAACGATCTGGACAAATACGTAAAACGCTGCGAACAGTTAAAGGAACTGCCTCCGCAGCCGGAACTGACTGCCGGAATCTGCCAGACCTTAAAAAGTGTCTCTTTATAGGAGGGGAACAAACAGATGCAGCTGCTTACCATCGGTAAAAACCAGGCGGGGCAACGTCTGGATAAATATTTAAAAAAGGTCCTGCCCAATGCGGGGACAGGATTCCTCTATAAGATGTTGCGCAAGAAAAATATTACTCTGAATGGGAAAAAGGCGGAAGGAAAGGAAATCCTGACCCAGGGCGATGAGATCCGGTGCTTTTTCTCGGAGGAGACCTATGCCGCCATGTCCGGACAGCAGAATACCGAAGATGTGTCCGCCTACCGCAAAGCCTATGCGTGTCTGAAAGATATCAGCATCATTTATGAAGATGAAGACATTCTGTTATTGAATAAGCCTGCCGGGATCCTGACCCAGAAAGCGAAACCGGAAGACCTTTCCCTGAACGAATGGCTCATCGGTCATCTGCTGGAGACCGGGGCTATAAAAGAAGCGGATCTTGCCACGTTCCATCCTTCGGTCTGCAACCGTCTCGACCGCAATACCAGTGGCATCGTATTATGTGGCAAAACTTTGGCAGGATCCCAGGACTTAAGCCGCATCATCAAGGATCGTTCGGTTCGAAAATACTATCAGACGATCTGCAAAGGCAAGATCTTACAGGAAAGCACGTTAGAAGGTTATCTGTCCAAGGATGAGCGCACCAATACTGTGCAGGTCTATACGGAGAAGCCGGAAAACCCAGAAGAGGCTTCCTATATTCAGACGATCTATACTCCGGGAGCCGTGTCGGGAGACTATACCTTGTTAACCGTGGAACTGGTCACCGGTAAAACCCATCAGATCCGTGCCCATCTGGCGAGCACTGGGCACCCGTTGCTCGGCGATACGAAATACGGGGATCCGAAGCTGAACCGCAAAATGCAGTCGGAATTTTCCCTGCACCACCAGCTTCTGCATGCCGGGAAAGTCTGTTTTCCGGAGGGAGAAGAGGGAGCACTTGCAAAGGTAAGCGGCAGAACCTTCACAGCTCCGCTTCCCGGTAAATTTGCTATGATCTTACAGGCACTGAATCTGATGCCGGCTACTGCCTGCTAGAAAGGATACACGAAAATGGCTACATGGAGCACCCGCGGACTCCGCGGATCCACACTGGAGGATATGGTCAACCGTACCAATGAAAAATACGCGGAAGCAGGACTTGCCCTGATCCAGAAAATTCCCACCCCCATCACTCCGGTAAAAATGGATAAGGAGAGCCACCAGATCACACTGGCTTTCTTCGAACAGAAGAGTACCGTCGATTATATCGGCGTAGTACAGGGCATCCCGGTATGCTTTGATGCCAAGGAATGTGCGGTAGATACGTTTTCCCTGCAGAATATCCATCCCCATCAGGTGGAATTCATGCGGCAGTTTGAAAAACAGGGCGGCATTGCCTTTTTCCTGATTTTCTACAGCCACAAGGATCTGTTGTATTATCTGCCCTATGAGATGCTACGCTTTTTCTGGGACAGAGCAAATGACGGCGGCAGGAAGAGCTTCCGGTTCGAAGAACTGAATCCGGAATATATCATCCCGAAACATCAGGGAATCCTGGTACCTTATCTGGATATTCTGAAAAAAGATCTGGAAGACCGGGATGAGTAATTTGGTGAAGAAGCGCTTGACACAGAAGAAGTCACCGGGTATACTACAAATAGTTTTACATGCTACTATGATAATATGGTAGCACGTTAATATATTAAAGTGTATGAATTGAGGAATGCATATGAACAACAGACTTTTACATACGCCGGAAGGTGTCCGGGATATTTACGGCAAAGAATATGCCAGAAAACTGGCAGTGGAACAGAAGCTGCAGAATGCGATTCATTGCTTCGGATATGAGGATATTCAGACACCCTCTATTGAATTTTTCGATGTGTTTTCCAGAGAGATCGGAACCACACCCAGCAAGGAACTGTACAAGTTTTTTGACAAAGAAGGTAATACGCTGGTGCTGAGACCGGACTTTACCCCGTCCATTGCCCGCTGCGCCGCCAAATATTTCATGGAAGAGAAGGTTCCCCTTCGTTTCAGTTACAACGGCAATACCTTCAGCAACACCTCCAATCTGCAGGGTAAATTAAAAGAAGTGACACAGATGGGCGCAGAACTCATCGGTGATCCTTCCGTAGAAGCAGATGCGGAAGTCATCAGCATGGTCATCGAAGCATTGAAGAGTGCGGGGCTGACCAGATTCCAGGTAACTATCGGTGAGGTAGATTATTTCCGCGGACTCTGCGAGGAAGCCGGTCTGGATGAGGATACCGAGAGAGAACTTCGTTCCTGCATCTCGGGTAAGAACTTTTTCGCTGCCCAGGAACTGTTGGAGCAGAAAAAGATCCCGGAGCCCTATCACAGCATTTTATTAAAGCTTGCCGATATGTTCGAGGATATGGAATCCCTGGAGGCTGCCAGGGCGTTAGCGAAAAATGACCGTTCCTTACAGGCAATTGCCCGACTGGAAAAATTACAGGAACGCTTAGAGCAGTACGGAGTGGCGGAATATATTTCCTTTGATCTCGGAATGCTCAGCAAATATCAATATTACACCGGCGTGGTCTTCAAGGCATATACCTACGGAATCGGTGATGCGGTGGTAAAGGGCGGCCGTTACGACAATCTCCTCCGTAAATTCGGCAAGGATGCGGCAGCCATCGGCTTCGTCATCGTCATTGATGATCTGCTGGAGGCGCTGTCCCGTCAGAAAGTCGATATTGCGATTCCCGCTTCCGGCAGGGTATTGTACTATAGTGTGGGAGACGAAGCGGACTATCAGGCAAAGCTTGCCGAAGCCATGAAGTTAAGGGCAGAAGGAATCCCCACCGTGCTTTCTCCGGAAAATAAAGCAGCTGAGGAGGTAAGGCAGTAATGAGTGAAGAAAGATATCTTACCTTTGCCCTGGGCAAGGGCAGACTTGCGAAGAAAACGCTGGAACTTTTTGAGAAGATCGGTATTACCTGTGAAGAGATGAAAGACAAGGATACCAGAAAACTGATCTTCGTCAACGAAGAATATAAACTCCGATTTTTCCTGGCAAAAGGACCCGATGTTCCCACCTACGTGGAATACGGTGCCGCTGATATCGGAGTGGTCGGTAAAGACACGATCTTAGAAGAGAACCGTAACGTCTACGAGGTACTGGATTTGGGATTTGGCAAATGCCGGATGTGTGTTTGCGGTCCCGCTTCCGCCAGAGAGCTGTTAAAGCATCATGAGCGTATCCGGGTAGCTAGCAAATATCCCAATATCGCCAGAGAATATTTTTACAATAAAAAGCATCAGACCGTGGATATTATCAAATTAAACGGTTCCGTGGAGTTAGGACCGCTGGTGGAGTTGTCCGATGTCATCGTAGATATCGTGGAGACCGGTTCTACTTTAAAAGAAAACGGATTAGAGGTATTGGAAGAAGTGTGTCCCCTGTCCGCCCGCATGATCGTCAATCCGGTCAGCATGCAGATGGAAGCCGACAGAATCCGTAAGTTAGTAGGTGCCATCCGGA
>CAVGMD010000013.1:0-43666 GCA_963630275.1 Bacteroidaceae bacterium
GTGCCTGCACACATCCCTGCCGCTGGAAATATGCGGTGGTGGAAGAGACCCGTCCCGGAGAATATCTGCCGGTCTATGAGAACGAGCGGGGAACCTATATTTTCAACTCCAAGGATCTGTGCATGATCGAGCATATTCCGGAGCTGGTGGAAGCGGGAATCGACAGCCTGAAGATCGAAGGCCGCATGAAGACCGCATTGTATGTGGCAACCGTTGCCAGAACTTACCGGAAAGCCATAGATGATTATTTTGCCGATCCGGATCTGTATGAGAAAAATATGGACTGGTATAAGGCGGAAATTTCCAAATGCACCTACAGACAGTTTACGACGGGATTCTATTTCGGCAAGCCCGATGAGAACACCCAGATCTATGATAATAATACCTATGTCAATGAGTACATTTACCTGGGAATCGTAGAAGCAGTAAAGGATTCTCTGTGCCAGATCGAACAGCGGAACAAGTTCTGTGTGGGAGACTCCATAGAGATCATGAAGCCTGATGGCACGAATGTGCCCGTCACTGTGGAAGCAATGTACACCGAAGAGGGCGAAAGTGTGGACAGTGCGCCCCATCCCAAGCAGGTGTTGTGGATAAAATTATCCGAGGTACCCGAGAAGTTCGATCTGCTGCGCCAGAAAAACGACTGATAACGAAATAAAAATGGAAAAAACTTATCACTAAAACCCCGAAAATAATAATTGACCATTATAACGCACATGTTGTACACTGTAATCGATGTAATTCTATAGTATATCGAAGGGAAGCAGGGACATGCGCGAAGAATTGAATGTAGAGGAGCTTTTTGCCAGCAAGGTATTTACTTTGGGCAAGATGAAGGAAAGACTCCCAAAGAGTACTTACAAAGAAGTAAAAAAGATCATAGATCAGGGAGGAGAGCTTTCCCTGGCGACGGCAGATGTAGTGGCGACGGCCATGAAGGACTGGGCTATCGAGAACGGGGCAACCCATTATACTCACTGGTTCCAGCCGCTGACCGGCATTACTGCGGAGAAACATGATGCTTTTGTAACACATCCCGATGAGGATGGACGTATGATCATGGAATTTTCCGGCAAGGAACTGATCAAGGGAGAGCCGGATGCTTCTTCTTTCCCGTCCGGCGGATTGCGTGCGACTTTTGAAGCGAGAGGATATACCACATGGGATATCACATCTCCCGCATTCATTAAGGAAACCGCTACCGGTCCGACCCTTTGCATCCCTACCGCATTTTGTTCTTATAAGGGTGAAGCACTGGATAAAAAGACACCGCTGCTTCGTTCCATGGAAGCTTTGAGCAAGCAGGCAATCCGTATCGTGCGTCTGTTCGGCAATACAGAGGCAACCAAGGTACTGCCTTCCGTCGGTGCAGAGCAGGAATATTTCCTGGTAGATTCCGCCAAGGCTTTGCAGCGCGAAGATATTATTTTTGCTGGACGTACCCTGTTCGGCGCCCCTGCCCCCAAGGGACAGGAGATGGATGACCACTATTTCGGCGTTATCCGTGAGCGTATCGGTGGTTTCATGCACGACGTGAATATCGAGCTGTGGAAGCTGGGCGTAACTTCCAAGACCCAGCATAACGAGGCGGCTCCCGCGCAGCATGAAGTAGCGCCTATCTACGAATCCGCCAATGTGGCAGTAGACCATAACCAGCTGGTAATGGAGACTCTGAAGCGTGTGGCAGGCAAGCATGGTCTGCGCTGCATGCTGCATGAAAAGCCTTTTGCCGGAGTGAACGGTTCCGGTAAGCATAACAACTGGTCTATCACCACGGATAACGGCGTGAATCTGTTAGAGCCGGGACAGACCCCGAATGAAAATATACAGTTTTTGTTAGTACTGGCATGTATCATGAAGGCGGTAGATACCCATGCGGATCTGCTGCGTCAGAGTGCATCCAACGTAGGTAACGATCACAGACTGGGCGGCTATGAGGCACCTCCTGCCATCATCTCTATTTTCCTAGGTGAGCAGCTGGAGGATGTAGTGGCACAGCTGGTAGAGACCGGCAAAGCCGACAATCTGAAAGAAGGCGGTGTACTCCGTACCGGAGTATCCACATTGCCTGATTTTGTAAAGGATGCGACGGACAGAAACCGTACTTCACCTTTCGCGTTTACCGGTAATAAATTTGAATTCCGTATGGTGGGAAGTGAGGACTCCATCGGAAGTCCCAACACCACTCTGAATGCCATTGTGGCAGAGGCTTTCTGCGAAGCCGCAGACCGCCTGGAAGGCGCGGAAGATTTCGATATGGCAGTCCATGATCTGATCAAGGAATATATGACCGAGCATCAGAGAATCATTTTCAACGGCAACGGTTATGCCAAGGAATGGGAAGAGGAAGCAGCCAGAAGAGGACTGCCCAATATTCCTTCCATGGTAGCGGCTGTGGATACCCTGACCACCCCCAAGGCAATTCATCTGTTTGAAAAGTTTGGTATTTTCACCGAGGCAGAGTTAAGATCCCGTGCGGAAGTTCTGTACGAGACCTATGCGAAGACCATCAACATCGAGGCACTGACCATGGTGGATATGGCAAACAAGCAGATCATTCCCGCGGTGATGAAATACAGCAAATCTCTGGCAGATGCTGTCATTGCTATCACAGAGGCAGGTGGAGACACCTATGTGCCTACCCGTATGCTGCAGCAGATTACACAGAAGTTAACCGAGATGGAGAAGGCTTCCGAAGCTCTGTTAGAGGAAGAGAAGAAAGCTTCCGCTATGCCCAGAGGCAAGGAGCAGGCATTCTGCTATCACGATAAGGTCATGGTGGCAATGAACGCTCTGAGAAAGCCGGCGGACGAACTGGAGAAGCTGGTAGATAAAAAGTACTGGCCGTTCCCGACCTATGCGGATCTGCTCTTCGAGGTATAGGACGCTTCAAAGGTCGTTTCGGATGCAATAATAAATTTTTTTCAAAAAGGGTATTGCAATCGAAAAAAATCTGTTGTATAGTAATGAACCATAGAGGAGCGATCCTCACAAGTTAATATTTTTCAATGCGAAACGAAGGCGTTTACACTAGGAGTGTAGCGCCTTTTTTGTTGCTATTCAGAGCCGTAACTATTGTACATCTTCGGCGAATGCTTGCATGCGCAAGAAGATGTAACGATAGTTATTCGGCGAAGTAACTTACATAAGCAAAAGGAAAGCATCGAAGATGCGATTTTGCGCATGTAAGTTCTGAATAGCAAAAGTGCCGCACGAAGTCGCAGGAAGCATGAAAAATAGGGAAAATAAGGAGGAAACGAAGATGAGTGAAGTATTAAACGTGGAAGAAATCTTTGGCAGTAAGGTATTCACTCTGGGTAAGATGAGGGAAAGATTACCCAAGAGCGTCTACAAAGAAGTGAAGAAGATCATTGATCATGGCGGAGAGCTGTCTTTAGCTACCGCAGATGTTGTAGCAAAAGCAATGAAAGACTGGGCCATCGAGAACGGTGCAACCCATTATACTCACTGGTTCCAGCCGCTGACCGGCATCACCGCTGAGAAGCATGACGCATTCGTAACTCATCCCGATGAGTACGGCAAGATGATTATGGAGTTCTCCGGTAAGGAACTGATCAAGGGCGAGCCCGATGCATCTTCCTTCCCCTCCGGTGGATTGAGAGCTACCTTCGAGGCAAGAGGCTATACCGCATGGGATATCACTTCCCCCGCATTCCTGAAAGAGGATGCAACCGGCGTGATCCTCTGCATTCCCACTGCTTTCTGCTCTTACAAGGGTGAAGCACTGGATAAGAAGACACCGTTGCTTCGTTCCATGGAAGCAGTCAGCACCCAGGCACTGCGTATCGTAAGACTGTTCGGCAACACCGAAGCTACCAAAGTCGTAGCAAGTGTAGGACCGGAGCAGGAATATTTCCTGGTAGACAGAGATAAATACTTAAAACGTGAAGATCTGATCTTCGCCGGACGTACCCTGTTCGGTGCACCCGCACCCAAGGGACAGGAGCTGGAGGATCACTACTTCGGTACCATTCGCGAGAGAATCGGTTCCTTCATGAAGGACCTGAACATCGAACTGTGGAAGCTGGGCGTAACCGCGAAGACACAGCACAACGAAGTAGCTCCCGCACAGCACGAACTGGCACCTATTTATGAGACTGCCAACATCGCTGTAGATCATAACCAGCTGGTTATGGAGACCATGAAAAAGGTAGCCGGTCGTCATGGCATGACCTGTCTGCTGCATGAGAAGCCTTTCGCCGGAGTGAACGGTTCCGGTAAACATAACAACTGGTCCCTGGGAACCGATAACGGTGTAAATCTGTTAGATCCCGGTGACACTCCTAATGAGAACATCCAGTTCCTGTTGGTACTGGCTTGTATCCTGAAAGCCGTAGATACTCATGCAGATCTGCTTCGTCAGAGTGCATCCGATGTCGGCAACGATCACAGACTGGGAGCTAACGAGGCACCCCCTGCTATCATTTCCGTATTCCTGGGCGAACAGCTGGAGGATGTGGTAAAACAGCTGGTGGAGACCGGTGATGCTACTCATTCCATCCAGGGCGGTAAGCTTCTGACCGGCGTATCCACACTGCCGGATCTGGATAAGGATGCAACAGACCGTAACAGAACTTCACCTTTTGCTTTCACCGGCAACAAGTTCGAGTTCCGTATGGTAGGTAGTGCAGATTCCATCGCCAGCCCCAACACCACCCTGAATGCCATTGTTGCAGAAGCTTTCTGCGAAGCAGCAGATATTCTGGAGAAGGCAGACGATTTCGATATTGCTGTACATGATCTGATCAAAAAGTATCTGACCGAGCATCAGAGAATCATCTTCAACGGCAACGGCTACTCTGACGAGTGGGTAGAAGAGGCAGCCAGAAGAGGACTTCCCAACATTAAGTCCATGGTAGAGGCTTCCGAGACTCTGACCACTGAGAAGTCCATCGAGCTGTTTGAAAAGTTCGGTATCTTCACCGAGGCAGAATTGAGATCCCGTGAGGAGGTTCTGTACGAAACCTACTCCAAGACCATTAATATCGAAGCTCTGACCATGGTAGATATGGCGAAGAAACAGTATATTCCCGCAGTTATGGAGTACACCAAGACTCTGGCTGATACCGTACTGGCTGTTAAGAGCGCAGGCGCTGATGCTACTGTACAGACCACTGTTCTGAAGAGCATTTCCGAGAAGCTGGCAGAGGCACAGACTGCGGAGACCACTCTGGAGGATAAGCTGGCAGAGGCAGCAGGCATCGAAGATCCCAAGAAGCTTGCTTTCTTCTATAAAGATGTGGTACATACCGCAATGGATGATCTGAGAACTCCCGTAGATGAACTGGAGATGATGGTCGACAAGAAGGTATGGCCGGTACCTACCTATGGCGATCTGATCTTTGAAGTATAACGTTTCTCTCATTGTGTTGAATAAGGCGGGGCTTACTGCGAAAGCGGTAAGCCTCGTTTCTGTTGCGATGGGGAAAAGGCTGTGTTAAGATAGTGCCATGATGAAAAATAAAAAGTTTTGGAAAATAATCTGCATTCTTGCGATAATTGCATATACGTTAAAAAATCTGCTGGTCGGAGCGGACACGGACGAAGGTTACGGAATCATGGTGGGCTACCGTCTTGCCATGGGAGACCGGCTTTTGCTGGATATGTGGGAGCCTCATCAGACGTCTGCTATTTTCACGGCACTGTTTATTGCGCCGTTTGTGCGGCTGACCGGTGGTGTGAATTACCTGAATCTGTTCTTAAGAATGGTATTTTTCCCGATTCAGGCAGGGGTCAGTGTCTTCTTATATAAAACGATTCGTAAGACAGCACCGCAGATCGACGAGACAGTGGCGGCACTGATGGGACTTCTGTATTATTTGACAACGCCGAAGTCCATTTTTATTCCGGAGTATTCTAACCTGCACAACTGGTTCTTTGCACTCATGGTGCTGTGCCTTTTGAGATATTTTGGAACAAAAGATTCTGAAGGCAGCCGGGTGGAAGGAAAGCTGCGGTATCTGGTACTGGGCGGAATCTTTATGACCTGTGATGTGCTGGCATATCCCAGTATGGTACTGGTTTTCCTGTGTTGCATGGGATTTCTGCTTCTGCGTAAATCAAAGAGAAAAGGCAGAGAAGTCCTGGCATATTTGCTGCCCTGCATGCTGAGTGCCGGGGTAATGTTCGGATATCTGTTGACCTATATGACGCCACAGACCATGATGCAGATGGTAGGAGAAATCCTGGGAGAGGGATCCCACCAGACATCAACAGCGGACAAACTGCTACTGTGGCTCGGAAGTCTGGGCAAAGTAATGGCAATTCTTTTGGTCGCATTGCTGTTGGCAAAGGGTATTTGTTTTTTCACGGAAAAGAAATTAAAAAAGCAGCTTCCGGAACTGCTTCGTCAGCCGGGAATGCTGTTTTTCCTGATTGTATTTGTGATTCAGATCGGATTCTGGCTGTTCAGCTCTTTTAATGCTATTTACCCACAGCTGCTTCTGATGGCATTGTCTTTGGAAGGCGTATATCTTTACATTCGGAAAGATCGGGCGGAAACACTTTTCTTCCGATGGATCCTTTTGGTGTTTGTAAATTATTCTGCAGTACTGGTGCTGTCGAACTGGGAACCGATGTTGTTAAATACTTATCTGATCATGGGAGCGGAAGCGGGATTGATGGTCTTAAGCTGTTATTGGCAGAAGACGGGAACACAGGGGAAATGGGCGTTGCAGATTGTATGCCTGTGTCTGGTACTGGGCAATGCGTTCTCTTATACGTATCTGATCCTGGGATCCCAGGAATATCATGCATCCGTGATCCGTAATGTCCGGGGGATTAACAAGAAAGGTCTGCGGGCCGGAATCCTGACGGATTATATGACTGCATACCGTTACAACAATAATCTGGAGATATGGCAGGAGGCGGTGCCGGACGGCAGTACAGTGCTCTATGTGGGACCGTCGCAATTTTACTGTATGCTCGGAGAACATACGCAGGCATCTCCGGATACCATCTGTTCCATGATCTATGATGAGCGTCTGCTGGATTATTGGGAGCTCCATCCGGAACGTTATCCGGATGTGGTGGTATTTGAAAGCAGCTACGGTGATATCCGCCAGGAAGGCGACAACTTTATCTGGCGCTGGTTGATGGAAGATTTTCAGCCCGCGGAGAGGAAAGATTACCCCTATATCGCAGTGTTTACCAGGTGATTTTACGGGAATTGTTTTAATTTCATATACTTTTTTTAAAATTTTTTAAATTAGGTATTGCAAAATTGAAACAGATAGTGTATACTTCATCAAGTAAACGACATAGGGCTATCGCCAAACGGTAAGGCAACGGACTCTGACTCCGTCATTTCAAGGTTCGAATCCTTGTAGCCCTGCTAAGTAAAACCTCAGTAGAGAAATCTGCTGAGGTTTTTTGTGTGCGCAAAAGAAATGACGAAAACCGAACATATTTTCGACAGTATCTGTACTTTTCAAAAAAATTCTGCTATAATCTGTGCGAGACATGAAATAATAGAGATAGCAGATTAACATGGAGATGTGTCATGAATTATTCCAGTGAACCCTCACAATTCAAATTACATTCCGAATATCAGCCTACCGGAGACCAGCCGCAGGCAATCGCAGAACTGGTAGAAGGCTTCCGCCAGGGGAATCAGTTCGAGACCTTGCTGGGGGTTACCGGTTCCGGCAAGACATTTACCATGGCAAATGTGATCCAGGCGCTGAATAAGCCAACGTTGATTATTGCTCATAATAAAACACTGGCGGGACAGCTATACGGGGAGATGAAGGAATTTTTCCCGGAGAATGCGGTGGAATATTTTGTCTCCTATTACGATTATTACCAACCGGAGGCTTATGTGCCGTCTTCGGATACTTATATTGCCAAGGATTCCTCTATCAATGATGAAATCGATAAGCTGCGTTTGTCAGCGACGGCATCCCTGGCGGAGCGCAGAGATGTCGTGGTGGTAGCCAGCGTGTCCTGCATTTACGGTTTGGGAAGTCCGGACGAGTACCAGGATCTGATCGTATCCCTGCGACCCGGCATGGTGAAGGACAGAGATGAAGTGCTCCGGGAGCTGATTGATATTCAATACAATCGTAATGATATGGATATCCAGCGTGCTACCTTCCGTGTCAGAGGAGATGTGGTGGAAGTGTATCCGGCACAGGGAGGAGACTATCTGATTCGTATCGAATTCTTCGGGGATGAGATCGACCGGATTGCGGAGGTGGAGCCTCTCACGGGGAAGATTCACGCGGAACTGAACCATGTGGCGATTTTCCCTGCATCCCATTATGTGGTATCCCAGGAGAAAATCAAGGCAGCCTGTGACAACATCGAAGAAGAGATGAAGGAACGGGTACAGTTTTTCAAAGGAGAAGACAAGCTGATCGAGGCACAGCGTATTGCGGAGCGTACGAACTTTGATATTGAGATGCTTCGTGAGACCGGATTCTGTTCCGGCATTGAGAATTATTCCAGACACCTGAACGGGCTTCCGGCAGGGGCACCGCCTATGACGCTGTTGGATTTCTTCCCGGATGATTTTCTGATCATCGTGGACGAGTCCCATATGACGATTCCGCAGATCCGCGGCATGTATGCGGGAGACCGCTCGAGGAAACAGACCCTGGTGGATTACGGTTTCCGTCTGCCCTCCGCGTTAGATAACAGACCCCTGAATTTTGAGGAATTTGAGTCGCATATTGACCAGATGATGTTCGTATCTGCGACACCCTCCGATTATGAGAAGGAACACGAACTGCTCAGGACAGAGCAGATCATTCGTCCTACGGGACTGCTGGATCCCGAGGTACAGGTACGGCCTGTGGAGGGACAGATTGATGACCTCATTGGTGAAGTGAACAAGGAGATCGAGAAGCACCACAAGGTACTCATCACTACACTGACCAAACGTATGGCGGAAGACCTTACGGACTACATGAAGGAAGTCGGCATCCGGGTAAAATATCTGCATTCCGATATCGATACTCTGGAGCGTGCACAGATCATCCGCGACATGCGACTGGATGTATTTGACGTGCTGGTAGGTATCAATCTGCTCAGAGAGGGATTGGATATTCCGGAGATCACACTGGTAGCGATCCTGGATGCGGATAAGGAGGGCTTCCTGCGTAGTGCAACCTCCCTGATCCAGACTATCGGCCGTGCCGCCCGTAATGCAGAGGGACATGTCATTATGTACGCCGATACCATTACGGATTCCATGCGGGAAGCGCTGGATGAGACCAACAGACGTCGTGAGATTCAGATGAAATACAATGAGGAACACGGCATTACACCGCAGACCATCAAAAAGGCAGTCCGGGATCTTATCAGTATCTCCAAGGTCATTGCCAAGGAAGAAGTCCGTTTCGAGAAGGATCCGGAATCCATGACGAAGAAGGAACTGGAGAAGCTCATCGGCGACATCCAGAAGAAGATGCAGAAGGCAGCGGCAGATCTGAACTTCGAGGCGGCAGCAGAACTGCGTGACAAGATGATAGAATTGAAGAAACAGCTGAATGATATGGGGGAGTAACGAAGCTTTCTTATTATGAGAATTGCAGGCTGCTTTGGGACTGGAAAATTACAGTATCATACTGTGTGAATATAGAAATCGTTGGAGGATGAAACATCATGGAAGAAGCAAAGAAGATGCGCCCGAGAGAGTACATTAAGATTCGTGGCGCCAATGAACATAATTTGAAAAATATTAACGTGGATATCCCCAGAAACGAGCTGGTGGTATTGACCGGTATGTCCGGTTCCGGTAAGTCGTCTCTGGCATTTGATACGATCTATGCGGAAGGACAGAGACGCTATATGGAATCTCTGTCTTCCTATGCGAGACAGTTCTTAGGACAGATGGAGAAGCCGAATGTGGAAAGCATCGAGGGACTGTCTCCTGCCATCTCCATCGATCAGAAATCCACCAACCGTAACCCCCGTTCCACCGTGGGTACCGTAACGGAGATCTACGATTATTTCCGTCTGTTGTATGCGAGAATCGGTATACCCCACTGCCCGAAGTGTGGCAGAGAGATATCCAAACAGACCGTGGACCAGATGGTGGATCAGATCATGAACATGGGTGAGGGTACGAAGATTCAGCTGCTGGCGCCGGTGGTCAGAGGGCGTAAGGGCGAGCATGCCAAAGTGCTGGAGCGCGCCAAGAGAAGCGGCTATGTCCGCGTGCGGATCGACGGCAGCATGTATGAACTGACGGAAGATATCAAACTGGATAAAAATATCAAGCATAACATCGATATCGTAGTAGACCGACTGGTGGTAAAGGATGGCATTCAGCGCAGACTGACCGACTCTATAGAGAACGTGCTGGAGTTGGCGGAAGGACTGCTGGTAGTGGATGTGATCGGAGGAGAACCGGTGACTTTCAGCCAGAGCTTTTCCTGCCCGGACTGCGGCATCAGTGTCAGTGAAGTGGAGCCCAGAAGCTTTTCCTTCAACAATCCCTTCGGGGCATGCCCGGTATGTTTCGGACTGGGCTATAAGATGGAATTCGATGAGGACCTGATGATTCCGGACAAGAGACTCAGCATCAATGAGGGTGCCATCGCTGTCATGGGATGGCAGTCCTGCGCGGACAAGTCAAGCTTTACCAACGCGATTTTGCAGGCACTGGCGAAAGAATATCATTTTGACATGGATACTCCTTTTGAAGATTATCCGCAGAAGATTCATGATATTCTGATTCATGGAACGAACGGTAAAGAGGTACTGGTGCACTATACCGGTCAGCGGGGCAGTGGTGTGTATCCCGTAGCCTTTGAAGGGCTGATTAAAAACGTTGAGCGCCGTTACCGCGAGACCGCTTCCGAGACTACCAAGCAGGAATATGAGACTTTCATGCGTATCACCCCCTGTAAGGAATGTAAGGGCATGCGCCTGAAAAAGGAATCTCTGGCAGTTACCGTATGTGACAAGAATATCTATGAGATCACCTCCATGTCCATCCGTGACTTGCAGAAATTCTTAGACACCATGACTCTGACGAAACAGCAGCAGTTCATTGGCGAACGGGTGCTGAAGGAGATCCGCGCCAGAGTAGGATTTCTGGTAGATGTGGGACTGGAGTATCTGTCTCTGGCGAGAGCAACCGCGACATTGTCCGGTGGTGAGGCACAGCGTATCCGTCTGGCAACCCAGATCGGTTCCGGACTGGTAGGCGTATGCTATATCCTCGATGAGCCCAGTATCGGTCTGCATCAGAGAGATAATGATAAATTATTGAATACTTTGAAGAATCTGCGGGACCTGGGCAACACCCTGGTAGTGGTAGAACACGATGAAGATACCATGCTGGCAGCGGATTATATTGTAGATATCGGTCCCGGCGCCGGCTCCCACGGTGGCGAAGTCATTGCCTGCGGTACGGCGGAAGAGATCATGCAGATTCCGGAATCCATTACAGGACAGTACCTCAGCGGTAAAAAGCGGATTCCCGTACCGGAGACCAGACGCACTCCCACCGGCTGGATCAAAGTGCTGGGAGCGCAGGAAAATAACTTGAAAAATGTAGATGTGGAGATCCCTCTGGGCGTGATGACCTGTGTCACCGGTGTGTCCGGCTCCGGCAAAAGCTCGCTGGTAAATGAGATCCTCTACAAACACCTGGCGAGAGAACTGAACCGTGCCCGCTGTATCCCGGGCAAACACAAGGGGATCGAAGGCGTGGAGCAGTTAGACAAGGTCATCAACATCGACCAGTCTCCCATCGGACGTACCCCCAGATCCAACCCGGCAACCTATACCGGCGTGTTTGACCTGATCCGCGATCTGTTCGCTTCCACGGCAGATGCCAAGGCGAAGGGCTACAGCAAGGGACGTTTCAGCTTTAATGTCAAGGGCGGAAGATGTGAGGCCTGCGGCGGTGACGGTATCATTAAGATCGAGATGCATTTCCTGCCGGATGTCTATGTTCCCTGCGAAGTCTGTGGTGGCAAACGTTACAACCGTGAGACACTGGATGTAAAATACAAGGGCAAGAGCATTTTTGATGTGCTGGATATGACGGTAGAAGAAGCACTGCCTTTCTTTGAAAATGTGCCTTTTATCCGCAGGAAGATCGAGACCTTATACGATGTGGGACTTTCCTACGTGAAGCTGGGACAGCCCTCCACTACCTTATCCGGCGGTGAAGCGCAGCGTATTAAGCTGGCAACCGAACTCTCCAGAAGAAGTACCGGCAAGACGATTTATATTCTGGATGAGCCCACTACCGGACTGCATTTTGAGGATGTACACAAGCTGGTGGAGATCCTGCACAGACTGGCGGACGGCGGCAACACCGTAGTTGTCATTGAACACAACCTGGACGTAATCAAGACCGCGGATTATATCATCGATATGGGACCGGAAGGCGGAGACCGCGGCGGTACAGTGATCGCCAAGGGCACTCCGGAAGAGATCGTAAAAGTGAAAAAATCCTACACTGGGTACTACGTGAACAAGATGTTGGTGAAGGACAAGGCGCTGCGTCTTTCGGAAGAGTTATAGAAAATTTAAGAAATACCCCCTATGAAAATGGAAAAAATTCAGTTATAATATGTTGTATATGACTAAAATAGCGTGTAGAGTCAAGACTTATAGATAGATACCATCGGAAAGGGGTAATAAAAAGATGCAGTGCACAGATATCGGAATTGATTTAGGTACCGCCAGCATTCTGGTATACATCAGAGGAAAGGGTGTCGTATTGAAGGAGCCCTCTGTTGTAGCTTTTGATAGAGATACAAATAAGATTAAAGCCATCGGTGAGGACGCGAGACTGATGCTGGGAAGAACTCCCGGCAATATCGTAGCGGTCAGACCGTTACGTCAGGGCGTTATCTCTGATTATACCGTAACAGAGAAAATGATGAAGTATTTTATCCAGAAGGCTTTGGGTAAGAGAACTTTCCGTAAGCCCCGTATCGCTGTCTGTGTTCCCAGCGGTGTTACAGAGGTAGAGAAGAAGGCTGTAGAAGACGCTACTTACCAGGCAGGTGCCAGAGAGGTATCCATTATTGAGGAGCCCATCGCAGCTGCCATCGGTGCGGGAATCGATATTTCCAAGCCCTGCGGTAACATGATCGTAGATATCGGTGGCGGTACTTCCGATATCGCGGTAATCTCCCTGGGAGGTACCGTAGTCAGCGCTTCCATCAAGATCGCAGGTGATGATTTTGATGAAGCCATCGTTCGTTACATGCGCAAAAAGCACAATCTGCTCATCGGTGAGAGAACCGCAGAAGACCTGAAGATCAAGATCGGTTCCTGCTATAAGAGAGCAGAAGTAGACTATATAGATGTCAGAGGACGTAACCTCGTCACCGGCCTGCCCAAGACCGTAAAAGTATCTTCCGAGGAGACCGAGGAAGCATTACGGGAGACCACTGCACAGATCGTGGAGACAATTCACAGCGTACTGGAGAAGACTCCCCCTGAGCTGGCAGCTGATATCGCAGACAGAGGAATCGTACTGACCGGCGGCGGAAGCTTACTCCGCGGTCTGGAGGATCTGATTTCCTCGAAGACAGGTATCAATACAATGACTGCAGAGGATCCTATGACAGCCGTAGCTATCGGAACCGGTAAATACGTAGAGTTCCTGGCAGGTTACAGAGAGTAAACAATAAGAACAAGGCAGGATGCCGAACATTTGTCGAAGGATCGAACATCGCAAATGGAGGATATGAATGGTTAAAGGTCTATATACCGCATATACCGGTATGTTAAACGAACAGAACAGAATGGATATTATGACCAACAATCTGGCGAATGCGTCCACTGTCGGCTATAAAAAGGAAGGCTCTACCAGCCAGTCTTTTGATGATGTATTGACAGTTAAGATCAAGGACCAGTCCGTGGGCATGAGAAATGTCCAGAGAATCGGTATCAAGAATCCCGGCGTGAAGATCGGTGAGAACTATACCGATTATTCTCAGGGCTCTTTCCGTATTACCGGCAATACCTATGACTTGGCGCTGTCCGGAGAAGGTTTCTTTGCCATTGAATTTACCAACAAGGCAGGGGAGACCGATACCAAGTACACCCGTGCCGGACAGTTTACTTTGAATAAGGATGGTTATCTGGTGACCGAAGAGGGCGATTATGTCCTGGATACCCAGAACAGACGGATCCGGTTAAATACTCTGATCGATTCATCCATTACCGATGACGGTACCATCTATCAGAACGGTCAGGCAGTGGCGAGAATCCAGGTGACGGATTTCGCAGACTATGATTATCTGGAAAAATACGGCGAGACTTATTACCAGCCGATTCAGGGAGCACAGACCATTGCTTCCAACGCCCAGGTAAAATCCGGATATCTGGAAATGGCAAATGTGCAGATCGTATCCGAGATGGTAAACCTGATCTCCATTACCCGTTCCTACGAGTCTAATCAGAAGGTAATACAGACCATTGACGACACTCTGGATGTGGCAGTGAATCAGATCGGCAGAGTACAGTAATTTAAAATAAAAAATAACCGATATATAAATAGATAACGATTTCAGGATGGAAAACCGGGTCATGGAGGACATAAGGGACAGCTTGAGAGGAGACTACATATGGTCAGAAGCTTATGGACAGCAGCGACCGGCATGATCGCACAGCAGACGAATGTGGATACCATTGCCAACAACCTGGCGAATGTCAATACCACAGGTTATAAGACACAGGTCAATGAATTCAAGAGCCTGTTATATCAGAATATTCAGACGAAGACTACTTCTGCGAACGGAGATACCAAGCCCAGCAGCGCACAGGTGGGACTGGGTGTGAGAAACGCATCTATCAGTTCCGTATTTCGAGAGGGAAGCCTGACAGCATCCGACAGTGATACCGCTTTTGCCATTGATGGTAAGGGATTTTTCGCAGTGCGAGGTGCGGATGGCAATACCTACTATACGAGAAATGGTAACCTTAAATTCACCCTGGCGTCCAACGGCGGCAACATGCTGGCTACTTCCGAAGGACTTCCGGTACTGGATACCCAGGGAAGACCTATTGTACTGAGTAACAACTATGTAATGAGTAAGATTACGGTCAGCAAGGACGGAAGCCTGTGCTATCCCGATGCGCAGAACAATCCTCAGCCCATTGGTATCACCATCGGTGTGTTTCAGTTCAACAATCCCAATGGACTGGAGAGACTGGCAGACAGCCTGTATCAGCAGACCGCAGCCAGCGGACAGGCGATTAACGAAGCTACCAACAATAACGTGGAACGAAGCAGCGTCATTCAGGGATATCTGGAAAGCTCCAACGTGCAGGTCGTAGATGAAATGGTCAATATGATCGTGGCACAGAGAGCTTATGAACTGAACTCTAAGGCTATCACAGCATCTGATGAGATGTTACAACAAGCCAATAACTTACGTAGGTAATGAGAAGGGTCAAAGCGTAAGATGATGATTTGACTGCTTGCAGGCGGAATCATCAGATTGCGATTTGATAGGGCGAATGCCCGACATCGAAGGAAACGCGAAGCGTTTTCGAGATACAGTGCTCATTACCGTAGATATAGAAAGGATAAATTATGGATATCTCTTCTTTATACGGAAGTTCTGCCTTAGACAGCACCGCCTACACCAACGCGGCGAACCAGACAGCTTCCAAATTACAGGATAAATTAAACAGTGCGGATTATTCCAAGGCAACCGATGATGAACTCATGGATGCCTGCAAACAGTTCGAGGCTTATTTCGTAGAGCAGATGTTCAAAGAGATGATGAAGACGATTCCGGAGAGTGACAGCACCTCTTCCTCCAATTCTCAGCTGATGGATTATTACAAAGATGAGATGGTACAGCAGATCGCTTCGGATTCCACAGAGCAGAACAGCCTGGGACTGGCACAGATGCTGTATGAACAGATGAAGCGCAATTATAATCTTGAGTAATTATTTCGGGCTGCCGTTCCCGGCAGCCCCTTTCTTTAGTCTTTCACCGCAGCAGCGGTTCTCTTACGATTTCGTAGAGATCAGCCATATGTAACAGAACATACACCGGAATGAGGAATGAAAATGGATAACATTACAGGATATGTAGATCATATTGTCTATCAAAACAGTGATAACGGATACACAGTCATGACACTGGTGGCTGAGGGAGAAGAAGTGACCTGCGTCGGCATGTGTAAAGGTCTGGGACAGGGAGAAAACATCTCTGCGGAGGGAGAATACATAGAGCATCCGGTCTACGGCAGACAGTTCAAGATACAGACCTATGAGACCGTAGCACCTACTGACCGCGCCGGCATGGAGCGATATCTTGGATCCGGAGCAATTCGTGGCGTGGGGGAAGCCCTGGCTGCCAGAATCGTTAAAAAATTCGGAGATGATACGTTCCGGATCATAGAGGAGGAACCGGAGCGGCTGGCGGAAGTAAAGGGAATCAGCGAACGGAAAGCCCAGGAGATCGCCATTCAGATGGAAGAAAAAAAGGATCTCAGAGAGGCACTGGTCTATCTGCAGCAATATGGTATCAGCAATACCCTGGCGGTGAAAATATATAACACCTACGGAATGGAAATGTACAGTGTAATGCGCGAAAATCCTTACAGACTGGCGGAGGATGTCAGCGGTGTGGGATTCCGCATTGCCGATGAGATCGCCGGGAGAATCGGCATCCACACGGATTCCGATTACCGGATCCGAAGCGGTATTCTGTATACCCTGTTGCAGGCGGTAGGTGAGGGACATTGTTTCCTGCCATTGAATCTTTTGCTTCAGAGAGCATCGGAATTGTTGGGAGTATCGGAAGAAAATATCCGCCCCCAGGTGGATAATCTGATCATGGACAGGAAACTGGTGGCAAAAGGGGATGCGGTCTTCGCTTCCACCTATTATTATGCGGAACTGAACTGTGCCAACATGCTCCGGAACCTGAATATTCCCATGCTGGAATCGGAGAATCTTCCCTCTCAGGACATGACAATTCGCAAACGGCTGGAACGAATGGCGGGGAATCTGTCCATGGAGTTGGACGAACTGCAGTTGAAAGCGGTGGAGGAGAGCATTAAGAACGGTCTCTTTATATTATCCGGAGGACCCGGTACGGGCAAGACTACAACCATTAACATGATCATCCGTTATTTCGATTCGGAGGGAATGGATATTTTCCTGGCGGCACCCACAGGACGGGCTGCCAAGAGAATGACGGAAGCCACCGGATTCGAGGCGAAGACGATCCACCGTCTGCTGGAGCTGAATAGTGCCTTGTCGGACGATGATACCAGAAGAGCCAACTTTGAACGGAACCAGGAGAACCCCTTAGAGGCAGATGTTGTGATCATCGATGAGATGTCCATGGTGGATATTCAGCTGTTCCAGGCGCTCTTAAAAGCCATTCTCCCGGGGACCCGTCTGATCCTGGTAGGGGATGTGGATCAGCTGCCTAGCGTGGGACCGGGACAGGTACTGCGGGATCTGATGAACAGTGAAGCGTTCCCTATGGTAACTTTGGAGAAAATATTCCGTCAGGCGGGGGAAAGTGACATCGTTATCAATGCCCATCGCATCAACAGGGGAGAACAGATCGCACTGGATAATAAATCCCGGGACTTTTTCCTGCTGGAGCGAAACGATGTAAATGTCATTTATAAACACATGATTCAGCTGATCCAGGATATGTTGCCCAAATACGTAAATGCCACCCCTTTTGATATCCAGGTCCTCACCCCCATGCGGAAGGGAAGCCTGGGCTGTGAGACGTTAAACGGGATCCTGCAGAGATACCTGAACCAGGCGGATCCTCATAAAAAAGAGCATGCTTATGGAAATACCGTCTTCCGCGAGGGCGATAAGGTCATGCAGGTCAAAAATAACTACCAGCTGGAGTGGGAGATCGTGGGCAAATATAATATTCCCATCGATAAGGGAATGGGTGTCTTTAACGGAGATATGGGAAGAGTCCGGGAAATCAATGAGACCATGTCCACACTTCTCGTGGAATTTGACGACGGCAGGAGGGTCAATTACCCGTTCTCCGGGCTGGAAGAACTGGAACTGTCCTATGCCATTACGATCCACAAATCTCAGGGAAGCGAATATCCCGCAGTGATCCTGCCGCTTCTCGGAGGTCCCAGGATGCTGTTTAACCGTAATCTCCTATATACGGGAATTACAAGAGCCAGGAACTGCGTCACGATCTTGGGTAGCAGTGAGACTGTGCGGAACATGATCGACAATATCAGTGAGAACCGCAGATATACAGCATTGGAGCAGCGGATCAGGGAGATTTGCAATCTCCCCGGAATCTGCGGTCTGCCGGAGGAAATGTAAGTATGATATTACAGCTATTATTCCCCACCAGGTGCCCGGTGTGTGACAGAATCGTGAAACCTTTCGGGGAGAAGATCTGTCTGGAATGTCTTCCGAAGCTCCGTGCAGTGACGCCTACCTGGTGCATGAAATGCGGGAAAAAGATACAGGGAGACGAAGAGTTTTGTACGGACTGTAAGAACAGAAGACATGTGTTTGACCGTGCCAGAACGCTGTATGAATACGGCACGGCAGCTCCGTCCATCTATCGGTTGAAATACAAAGGGAGACAGGAATACGCGGATTTCTTTGGAGAGGAAATGGGAAAATACCTGGAAGAGTTTATTCGCAGAGTCTCGCCGGATGTGCTGGTGCCGGTGCCATTATACCGGAAGAAACAGCAACGCCGTGGATACAATCAGGCGGCTTGCCTCGCCAGAGCGTTGGGAAAGAGCCTGAATCTTCCGGTAGATGAAAAACTGGTAAAAAGAGTACGAAATACGGCACCAATGAAACGTCTGAATCCCACGGAAAGGCAAAATAATTTGAAAAAAGCTTTTATTATAGGCAGAAATGATGTAAAATTATATGACCGGGTGATTCTGGTAGATGATATTTACACGACCGGAACCACGTTAGATGAGATCGCTGCACTGCTGAAAGCAGGCGGCATATCGGAAGTGTACTGCGTTACTCTGGCCTGTGGCGCCGGATTATGATGAGGAGGGTGTGAGAATACTATGAATATAAGAAACTGCAGAATGTGCGGGCATATATTTAACTATGTGGCAGGATCCATCCTGTGCCCTCACTGCAAGGAGAAAATGGAAGCCAAATTCCAGGAAGTTAAGGAATATATCCGTTCCAACCCCGGAGTAGGTATTCAGGATGTAGCGGAGAACTGCGATGTGGAACCTTCACAGATTCAGCAGTGGCTTCGGGAAGAGAGACTGGAGCTGACGGAAGGATCGGCAATTTATCTGCAGTGTGAGAAATGCGGTGCCCCTATCCGGAGTGGAAAATATTGCGATAAATGCAAATATGATATGTCAATGGAGCTGCAGAGCGTACTGCCTAAAAAGCAGGTAATGCCGCAGCAGCGTCCCAGCTCATCCAGAGACGGAGACCGGATGCGCTTTCTGTAAGCGTCTGCAGGTGGAGGGATTATGCTGAACGAAGAAAAGATCATACTGATGACCCAAATGGCATCCTATGAAGAAAATGAAGGCAAAAAGAACATGGCAATCGGCCGCTATTTTCGGAGCGATTATATTGCAATACAGGTATTGAAATCCGTACTGTGTGTCACGATTGCCTATGCGGTCTGCTGTGCATTGTTTATTTTTTATGATTTTGAGACTTTTATGCAGGATATTTACAAAATGGATCTGATCAGTTTTGCCAAAAATGTTCTGCTGTATTACGGAATTACGGTAGTGGTATACGGAGCGGCATCTTATCTGATCTGCTCTCTGCGTTATGCCAGGGCGAAGAAGAGCCTGAAATGCTATTATAACAATCTGAAAAAGCTGAATTCCATTTATAATGAATAACGGCTGCAGATTGATATGGAGGAAATATGACTGCTTTACTGGAATTAAGAGAAAATCTGAAAAAGATCTACAGCAGAAATGAAGCATTTATTCTGCCGGTGATCAAATTCCTGCTTAGTTTTATCGTACTGAGCATCATAAACGGCAAAATGGGATATATGACAAAGATAGACAATATGGCGATCGTACTGATCGTATCTTTGTTATGTTCTTTCCTGCCTACCGGATTTATGGTGGTATTTGCCATGCTGTTTACACTGCTTCATATGTATGCTTTATCCATTGAGACGGCGGCAGTGGGACTGGTGGTATTTTTACTGTTGTATCTGCTTTTCCTGAGATTCACGGCCAAAGAAGCACTGGTAGTGGTACTGACTCCTATTCTGTGCATGCTGAAGCTTCCTTATGTCATGCCGGTTGCCATGGGACTGATCGGAACCCCTGCTTCCTGTGTATCCGTAGGATGTGGCGTTGTAGTGTATTATCTGATCCAGACGGTGATCAGCAATGCACCCACCATTAATTCCATGGGTGCGGAAGAAGCTACAGCGAAGCTGCGCCTTCTGATTGATGGTATGTTGGGCAATAAGGCTATGCTGATCATGATCGTGGCATTTACCGTTACCGTGATCGTTGTATACCTGATCCGCAGAATGAGCATGGATCACTCCTGGACCATTGCTATGGCAGCGGGTGTCCTGATCGAAGTAATGATTCTGTTGGTGGGAGATTTTATGTATGATACGAATCTTTCCATCCTCAGCGCACTGTTGGGTGCGATTGTTACCGTGATCGCATGTAAGGTGATAGAGTTCTTCCGTTTCTGCCTGGATTACAGCAGGACAGAAAAGGTTCAGTTTGAAGACGATGAATATTATTACTATGTAAAAGCGGTACCGAAGATGACTGTGTCGGCACCTACCAATACGGTGAAGAAGATCAACACCCAGCGCAGACCGGCGGCACAGAACGCAAGACCTGCAGGACCGGGCAGACCTTCCGGTCAGAGCCGGAGCGGCGGACAGAATGTCAGAAGTGCGGAAGGATCCGCAAGAAGTGTAGTAACAGAGCGTACAGCGCCTGCCAGAAGCAGCGCTCCTTATGGACAGCCAAATCCCTACCGCGGACGGGAGATGACCGGCGGCAGAAGCGTTACCATAAGCAGTGATCATATGGCGCAGGACGACTCGGACGATTACGAAGAATTGTTCTGAAGGGATTAATGAAAAATGCAGTTATGGGATAAGCTAGCAGAATATATTAAGAATTTCAGCAGTTATCGCACGACCATGGATTTCGGTGATGTAGCCGAGATCCTGATCATTGCGGTGCTGCTGTATTATGCGTTAGTGTGGATGAAAACGACCCGGGCATGGGTATTGCTCAAGGGTCTGATTGTCATCCTCATTTTTTTGCTGCTGGCTTATTTTTTCCGGATGACGACGATCCTGTGGATGGCGCAGAATGTGTTGGGATTTGCGGTGACAGCACTGATTGTGGTGCTGCAGCCGGAGCTGCGAAAAGCTCTGGAAGAGCTGGGCAAGAAAAATATCATCAGTTCGGTGCTGCCCTTTGATAATAATCATCGTGTGAATGAAGAATTTTCCGAGAAGACCATCAATGAGATCACTAAGGCCTGTGTAGAGATGGGCAAGGTGAAGACCGGTGCGCTGATCGTAATCGAACAGAAAGTATCCTTAAGAGATTATGAGAGAACCGGAATCGATGTGGACGGTATTGTCACCAGCCAGCTGTTGATCAATATTTTTGAACATAACACACCGCTGCATGACGGAGCGGTGATCGTCAGAGGGAACAGAGTGGCTTCCGCTACCTGTTATCTTCCGCTCTCGGATAACCTGGGACTGAGCAAGGAGCTGGGTACCAGACATCGTGCTGGTGTGGGAATCTCCGAGATCACCGATTCCCTGACCGTGATCGTGTCCGAGGAGACCGGCAAGATCAGCGTGGCTTATGAGGGCGAACTGGAGCGGAATCTGGATGCGGAATCACTTCGTGACAGAATGCATAAGATTCTGAACAGTACCGGTGAGGAACATAAGAATCTGCGAATCTGGAAGGGAAGGAGCCGTGACAAGAAATGAAAAAATTACTGACACGTAATCTTGGACTGAAGCTTGCTTCTCTGGCACTTGCGTTTGTACTCTGGTTCCTGGTGGCGCAGATCTATGATCCGAAGGATACCGTGACTTTCAATAACATTCAGGTCCGGCTGATCAATACGGATCTGCTGGATGAAGAAGGAAAAGTTTACGAGGTGCTGGATAACAGTAACCTGGTAAGGGTCACCGTTACGGGACCGCAGAGTATTGTAAAATCCGAACTGCGCCGGAGCGATATCGTGGCGGAAGCGGATATGAGTAAGCTGACCGACATCAATACCATAGCAATCACTTATTATTGTGAGAATATCAGCAATGATTCCGTGGAGATCAAGGGCAACCATGATTCGATACGGCTGAGCGTGGAAGACAAGACCAGTAAGTGGATCAAGCTGGAGAGCAATACCATTGGCGAAGTAGCTTCCGGTTACATGATTGGAAATGTAACACTGGACCAGACCAACATCGAGATTACCGGACCGCAGTCAGCAATCTCACAGGTGGATCACGCAGGAGTAGATATCAATGTGGCAGATTCCACCAGCAGCCTGTCTGCAAATGTGGATATCAAGCTGTATGATGCAGATGACAATGAGCTGACACTGGAAAGTGTCAAGAAAAATGTAGATTCCGCACATCTGACCGTGGAAGTACTGGCAACCAAGGAAGTACCGGTTGAGATTGAATATATGGGTGTACCTGAAGACGGCTATATGGCTACCGGTGAGGTGGAGAGCAGTGTGCCTACAGTAAGGATCGCCGGAACAGCATCCGCTCTGGTGGGAGTTTCTGCGATCACAGTACCGGAAGACCGGATGAACATTACCGGACAGTCCGAAGACCTGGTGGATATTATCAACCTGAAAGAATACCTGCCGTCCAATGTACGACTGGCGGATAAGAGTTTTGACGGCAAGATCACCGCTACAGTCTATATTGAACCGATTGACACCAAGGATCTTATGATCCCGGCGGATAATATTTCCGTCACCGGGGTACCGGATGGCATGGAGGCAGAGATCACTTCCACAGCGGAGGAATACGAGATTACCGTATCCGGATTGTCCAGGAATATCAGTATACTGCGTGACAGCAGCGTGACGGGAATCCTGGATTTGAACCAGTGGATGGAAGACAACGGTCTGGAAGAACTGACACCCGGGAACTATACAATTCCCGTAATATTTAATTTGTCAGAAGATATTGCGGTAGATACAGATGTCAATATTCATATCCGGCTGAAAAATGCGGACAGCAGTACTTGATAAACGGGCAGCTCCGCAGGTTCAAAAGACATAAAATAGAGAATAGAGATAGAATGAGAGGTTTTTTACAATGGCTAGAATGTTTGGAACAGATGGTGTACGAGGTATTGCCAATGAGGAGCTGACTCCGCTGCTTGCCATGCAGCTCGGTCAGGCGGGAGCATATGTTCTCACCAAGGAAAATGAGCATAAGCCCACGATCATGGTAGGCTGTGACACCCGAATCTCCGGAGATATGCTTGCAAATGCACTGATGGCAGGTGCCTGCTCCGTAGGAGCTAACTGTGTATACGTGGGTGTGATTCCGACTCCGGCAGTTGCTTATCTGACCAAGAAATACAAAGTAGACGCGGGAGTTGTGATCTCTGCATCTCACAATCCGGTAGAGTTCAACGGAATTAAGTTCTTCGACGGTAACGGTTATAAGCTTCCGGATGCTTTGGAAGATGAGATCGAAGCACTGATCCGGAATAATATGCCCGGTATCAAGTTCCCCATCGGACCCGGTGTAGGCAAGATCAAATATCGTACCGATGCCAGAGAAGAATATATTAATCATGCCATGAGAGCTGTAAATGTAGACCTGACCGGTCTGAAGATCGTGGTGGACTGTGCAGAAGGAGCTTCTTTCTACACATCCGTGGAATGTCTGAAGGAACTGGGAGGCAGCGTGGTAGCCATCCATAACAATCCGGACGGAACCAACATCAATGCCAACTGCGGATCCACCCATATGGAAGAGCTGCAGGCAAGAGTGGTTTATGAGAAGGCAAACGTAGGTCTTGCTTTCGACGGAGACGCCGACAGACTTTTAGCTGTGGACGAGAACGGTAAGATCGTAGACGGTGACCAGATCATGGCAATCGTCGGCAACTTCATGAAGAGCAAGGGAACCCTGAAGAAGGATACCATCGTGGCAACCGTAATGAGTAATCTGGGATTTTTCCTGATGGCGGAGAAGAACGGCATTACCATGGAGAAGACCAAGGTAGGCGACCGCTATGTGTTAGAGCGCATGAAGGAGATCGGTGCGAGTCTCGGTGGAGAACAGTCCGGACACATCATTTTCCTGGATGAGAATACCACCGGTGACGGATTACTCAGCGCGCTGCATCTGTTGCAGGTAATGGTAGAGACCGGTAAACCTCTGTCCGAACTGGCCCAGATCATGGAAGTGCTGCCCCAGGCGCTGGTCAATGCTAAAGTAGCTAACCATAAAAAAGAAAAATACATGGAATATCCCGAGATTGCAGATGCCATTCAGAAGCTGGAAGAGAAGTTCGCGGGAGAAGGCCGTGTCCTGATCCGTCCCTCCGGAACAGAGCCTCTGGTAAGAGTTATGATCGAAGGAAAAGATCAGCAGGTGATCCAGGAGGAAGCACAGAGACTTGCCAACCTGATCCAGGATATTATGTTTTAGTCTACACATTCCGAAAGATGTCGGGGAAAAGTTCTTGTGAATGACCTGCATTCATGCTATGATAGAAAAGTGGATGATAGGTAAAACCACAAGATAACAGAAGAATAGAATGCATATTAATATAGATATTGGAGGGTTTGTCATATGGTAAGTCAGAAAGTTGTAATCAAGAATCCTACGGGCTTGCACCTGCGTCCCGCCGGAATCCTGTGCAAGGAGGCAATGCAGTTCAAGTCTCTGATCACTTTCAAATTCCGTGAGAACACAGCCAACGCCAAGAGTGTGTTGAGCGTATTGGGAGCGTGTGTAAAGTGCGGAGATGAGATCGAATTCGTATGCGAAGGCGAGGATGAGGCAGAGGCACTGAAGACTCTGGTAGAAGCTGTAGAGAATGGTCTTGGGGAATAGACCACAGCAGAAAAATAAGAGGCTGTGTATCCTTGCGGTGCACAGCTTTTTCTATGACATGTGGGGAGAGATAACATGGAAGAAAAAAGTATGAAGAAGAGTTTTTCCAGTCTGGGCTGGAGGTTCCTGATCGGAACATTGATCATCTACGTAGTGCAGGTAGCGATCGTGGCTGTTGTGGGACAGGTAAAGCCGGAGTGGCTGGAGAATATGACCATCAACCTGATCCTTGCTGTCCTGCCATTGTATCTGATCGGTATGCCGATATTGATCGCACTGGTGAAGCGGATGCCCGGGGAAGCACCCGCGAAAAAAAGTATGAAGCCCGGACAGTTTGTTCTGGCGCTGATCATGTGCTTTGCATTGATGTATTGCGGCAATCTGGTGGGAACACTGATCACTACCGTGGTAGGTGCGCTGAAGGGATCCGCTGTGGATAATGTGTTGATGACATATGCCACAGAATCCAATATGGTCGTAACATTTATCTACATGGTATTATGTGCGCCGGCGCTGGAAGAGTACATTTTCCGGAAACTGATCGTGGACCGCACGGCAAAATACGGACAAGGTGTGGCAATCGTATTGTCGGGACTGATGTTTGGCCTGTTTCACGGTAATCTGAACCAGTTCGCCTATGCCTTTTTACTGGGAATGTTTCTGGCGTTCCTGTATGTGAAGACCGGTAATCTGAAGATCACCATCGGGCTGCATATGTGTATCAACTTTATGGGAGCTGTGGTAAGCGTTCTGCTGTTGAAGGCAATTCATCTGGACGAATACCAGGAGATCGTAATGAACGGCGGGGATGCGCAGGCTATCATGAACTTCATGATGACGTATCTGCCAGGCTGGATTGGCTATATGATCTATGTATTATTTGTTCTGGCAGCAGTGATCACCGGAATTGTTCTGTTTATTGTCTTCCGTAAAAGATTTGCTGTGGAGCCGGGACAGATCCCTAAGGGACAGAGATTCAAAACCGTCATCTGCAATCCCGGAATGCTCTGCTACTGCATTTTCTGGATTGTGATGATCCTTCTGCAGATGTTCCCAGAGATCGTGCAGATGCTGTTGGGAATCTCTCCGCTGTCCCTGTAAATACATTCCGCAGGGGTTGACAGCTGGGAGCAGACAAAGGAGATATGATACATGTACGCATTTGACAGCAGAATACGTTACAGTGAGACGGACAGCGAAGGACAGCTGACGCTGAATGCACTGCTGAATTATTTTCAGGATTGCTCCACCTTCCATTCGGAAGATGTGGGGCTCGGAATCGGCTATATGAAGGAGATCGGACAGGCATGGGTATTATCCTCCTGGCAGATCGTGGTAGACCGGTATCCGAGGCTGGGTGAGAAAGTAAAAATTGTGACATTGCCCTATGAATTAAAGGGCTTTCTGGGATACCGTAATTTCGCAATGCTGGATGAAGAGGGAAATTACCTTGCGAAGGCCAATTCCCTCTGGAGTCTGTTAGATATGACCACGGGGAAACCGGTGGCGGTGAACGAAGCCATGCATAAGGGCTACGGAATTGATGAAAAGCTGGACATGGATTATGCCCCTCGCAAGATCACCGTACCGGAAGGCGGACAGCTGTTGGAACCTATCGTGGTGAAAAAGCATCATCTGGATACCAACCATCACGTGAATAACGGCCAATATGTGAACATTGCCATGGAGTATCTGCCGGATGATTTCCTGATCCACCAGATGCGTGCGGAATATAAAAAGCAAGCATTTCTGGATGATGTGCTGCATCCTTACATAGTCTCAGTGGAGAGTGGTTATGTCGTAAGCCTGCGGGATGAGGAAGGCAGACCCTATGTATCCGTAGAATTTCTACAACAGTAGTGATAATAGCAAAATGAATTGAACCGATAACTGAAACAAAAGCTGTGAAACAGACAGAACAGGAGAAAACGTGGAACTGAAATTAGGCGAAAAACAGACGCTTGTAATTGTGAAAAAAGTAGAATTCGGAGTCTATCTGGCAACGAAGGAAGCACCGGATGACAAAGTGCTCCTGCCGGCCAAACAGGTTCCTGCCGGAGCAAAGGTGGGGGATGAGGTGGAGGTATTCCTGTACCGGGATTCCAACGACCGTCTGATCGCTACGACCAGAACTCCCAAACTGATGATGGGACAGGTGGCGCTGCTGACAGTAGCCCAGATCGGCAAGGTCGGAGCATTTTTGGACTGGGGGCTGGAGAAGGATCTCTTCCTGCCTTTCAAGCAGCAGACCCGCAGGGTGAAAGCAGGAGATCAGGTGCTGGCTTCTCTCTATATCGACAAGAGCGGCAGACTCTGCGCCACCATGAATGTATATGAGCAGCTTCGCACGGACAGCCCTTATAAAAAAGATGATAAAGTCATCGGCAGAATCTATGAGATCAGCAAGAATTTCGGCGCGTTTGTAGCGGTGGATGACTGCTTCTCCGCATTGATTCCGAAAAAGGAACTGTTCGGAGCCGAAGAGCCGAAGATTGGAGAACAGGTGACCGCCCGCGTCGTAAAAGTGCTGGAAGACGGCAAACTGACACTGAGCATCCGCGAAAAAGCATACCTGCAGATCCAGAAGGATGCAGAGAAAATCGAAAAACTGCTGGACAGCTATGAAGGCGCTCTGCCCTTTAATGATAAGGCAGCCCCCGAGGTCATCGCCCATGAGACCGGCATGAGCAAGAATGAGTTCAAGCGTGCCGTAGGACATCTGTTAAAAGAAGGCAAGATCCAGATCACGGAGAAAAGCATCCGCAGAGTTCGATGATTATGCTGGAAATCCAAAACAAAATGTGCTATAGTAGAGACGTAATCTGAGAGGTACGAACAGATACAGGAGGTGTTATCATGGATATCGCAGGATTATCAATGTCAATGGCTTCTAATAATCTGCAGACGAAAGTCGGAACAGCTGTGCTTAGCAAGACGATGGATACGAACGAAGCGCTGGGACAGGGAATTGTACAGATGATTGATTCCGCAGCGATGGAACGCAGCGTAACACCGGAGCTTGGTGCTAATATCGATCTGCGGATTTAGCGCAGAAATAATACATAATAAACGCTAAGACAAAAAGAGTTCGGAATATTAGTTTCCGAATTCTTTTTTTACGCTAATTAAAAAATAAAATGGCATTTTTACTAAAAAGTGCATAAAAAACTATTGCTTTTTTATCGGATTTTTTGTACATTTGTAATGTATGGGGTACTACGTCAAGAAGAAATTTTGGTTGGGGACTGAAGGAGCATAAGATGATATCGAATCAGATTTTACAGAACACCATTGAAGGATTGAAAGGAATCGCCAGAGTAGAACTGTGCGTCATGGATGTGGATGGCAAAGAAGTGGCAGCGACCATGGATATGGGGAACTGTTCCAAGCCTGTGGTAGAGTTCGCATCATCTCCGGCGGATTCACAGGAGATCCAGGGATATCAGTATTTCAAGATCTATGATGAGCAGCAGCTGGAGTATATTCTTGTAGCCGGCGGTACCGGTGAAGACGTGTATATGATCGGTAAAATGGTTGCTTTCCAGATTCAGAATCTGCTGGTGGCTTATAAGGAGAGATTCGATAAGGATAATTTCATCAAGAACCTGCTGTTAGACAATCTGCTGCTGGTGGACATCTACAGCCGTTCCAAGAAGCTCCATATTCAGACGGATGTTCCCCGTGTGGTTATGATCGTGGAATCCGCAGGCGGCAAGGACAACAATGTCCTGGAGCTGGCACGGAACCATTTTGGTACCAACAGCAAGGATTTCATCACCGCAGTGGATGAGAGCAATGTGATCGTGGTGAAGGAATTCGCCGAGACCGATACCGGTAAAGAGATCGAGAAGGCTGCCAGAGCCCTGGAAGCTGCACTCCTCAAGGAAGGCATCCGGGAAGTCCGCATTGCCTACGGTACCATCGTGCATGAGATCAAGGAAGTCAGCCGTTCTTATAAGGAAGCCAAGATGGCACTGGATGTGGGCAAGATCTTCTTCGATGAGAGAGATATTATCGCTTACAGCGAACTGGGCATCGGACGTCTGATTTATCAACTGCCGATTCCTCTGTGCAAGATGTTCATTCGTGAGATCTTCGGAGGCAAGAGCCCGGACGACTTCGACGAAGAGACACTGACGACAATTTATAAGTTCTTCGAGAACAGCTTGAACGTCTCCGAGACCTCCAGACAGCTGTTCATTCACAGAAATACACTGGTATATCGTCTGGATAAGCTGCAGAAGAGTACCGGACTGGATCTGCGTGTATTTGAAGATGCCATCACCTTCAAGATCGCACTGATGGTCGTAAAATATATGAAGTACATGGAAACGTATGAGTACTAAGGAAAGGCAAGATATAAATGGCAAACAAAGAAGCACAAAGGCTGAAGAGAGAACAGATCATAGAGGAAAATGGCATTATCTTTTTGGATAATGTGAGCAAATCCTACTCCTCCGGTTCTCCGGCGCTCAACGGCGTGACCCTGAGCATCGGAAGAGGAGAATTTGTATTTATTGTAGGTGACAGCGGATCCGGTAAATCCACGTTGATTAAATTACTGCTGCGGGAGCTTACGGCGACCAGCGGCAGTGTTTATGTTATGGGAAACGATCTGGCAAAATTAAAACACAGACAGATTCCCAGATTCCGTCGTAACCTGGGTGTAGTGTTCCAGGATTTCCGACTGTTAAATGACCGCAATGTCTATGAAAACGTAGCATTCGCGCAGCGTATTGTAGAGACTCCCGTGAGCGAGATCCGCAAAAATGTGCCTGCAATCCTGGCAACCGTAGGACTTGCCGGCAAATACAAGGCGAAGACCAAGCAGCTCTCCGGTGGTGAGCAGCAGCGTGTGGCACTGGCAAGAGCACTGGTGAACAATCCTTCCGTGCTTTTGGCGGATGAGCCCACCGGTAACCTGGATCCCAACAATTCCTGGGAGATCATGAAGCTGTTGGAAGAGATCAATGAAAGCGGCACCACGGTAGTCGTGGTAACCCATAACCGCGAAATCGTCAATGCAATGCAGAAACGAGTGATCACCATGAAAAAAGGCGTGATCATCAGCGACGAAGAGAAGGGCGGGTATATTAATGAAGATTAGTACACTTTTATATACGATTAAGCAGGGATTTGCCAATATTTTCCGTAATAAATGGTACTCCCTGGCTTCCATTGCGACGATTTCGGCATGTCTGTTTTTATTCGGACTGTTCTACTCCATCGTTGCCAACTTCCAGAATATTCTGAAGACGGCAGAGGAAGGCGTGTCTGTGACTGTATTTTTCCATAGTGAGATGGACAACTGTGAGAGCCATACGGAGGAACAGATCCCTTCCGACCAGCGGATGGAGGAGATCGGACAGGAGATCGCCAAGCGTGCGGAGGTATCCGATGTGCAGTTTAAATCTGCTGATGAAGCATGGGCAACCTTCGGACCGGACTATTTCGGGGAAGACTATGCGGAAGGATTTCCTGAGAACCCCCTGGCAGGAGAGGATACCTATGAGATCTTTTTAAGTGATGTGTCCATGCAGGATGCACTGGTGACCTGGCTGCAGTCCATTCCGGAGGTGCGTAAGGTCAATTACTCCGAGATGACCGCCAATACCTTAAGCGGATTGAATCTGCTGATTGCTTACGTATCCATGGGTATTATCGTGATCCTGCTGGCTGTCAGCATTTTCCTGATCAGCAATACAGTAGCCATCGGTATCTCTGTGAGATCGGAAGAGATCAATATTATGAAATATATCGGTGCGACTGACTTTTTTGTGCGTGCGCCTTTCGTGCTGGAAGGTATGCTGATCGGATTGATCGGAGCAGCGGTACCTTTGGGATTAATCTATTCCCTGTATAATTACGCATTGAATTACATGGTGAACCGTTTTATGGTACTCAGCGGTTTCCTGAATTTCCTGTCGGTAGATGAGGTGTTCCATTTCCTGATCCCGGTATCTTTGGGCGTGGGCGTGGGTATCGGTTTCCTGGGAAGTATTTCCACAGTCCGGAAGCACCTGCACGTATAGTAATGTAAGAACATGTAACCCGGAGCTTTTTCGTCATGATGTATGCGAATATTACGATTCACATACATCATGATTGTTTTATAGTGAATGGAGATAGAATTGAATAAGAAGAAAAAAGGCTTCCTGTGCCTGGCACTGTGTCTGATATTGACCGTTTCGTTTGCAACTTACGGTCTGCGGGTGAATGCCACAAGCATGTCTTCCATTACATCGGACAGCATCCGGGAGAAACAGGATCAGATTAGCCAGGCGCAAAAAGAACGGGAAACGATGAAGAACAACCTGAGCAACCTGGAACAGATCAAAAAGGATCTGGAGACGCAGAAGAGCAATCTGAAGAACTATGTTGCGCAGCTGGATCAGAATCTGAGCGAAATCGAACAGAATATTGCGGAATTGAAGAGCAAGATCACTGCCAAAGAGGAGGAGATCACTCAGACACAGGCGGAACTGGATGCGGCACTGGAACAGGAAGAAAACCAGAAAAATGCCATGATCCGGCGCATAAGAATTATGTATGAGAGAGGCGACTCCTACATCCTGGATATGATGTTGAAGGCGGAAAGCTTCAGTGATTTTCTGAACCGGGCGGATTTCATGGATCTGGTGATGGCATACGACCGTCAGCAGTGGAAGGATTTCATGGAGAATCGTAAGTACATTGAGCTCTGCAAAGAAGAACTGGAGGCGGAGAAAGCGATTCTGGACGAGGCAAAAGCCGGGGTGGAGCAGGAGCAGTCGAATATGGAGGCTCTGATCGATCAGAAGAACCGGGATATTGTCGCTTACGAATCCGATATCAGCAATAAGGAACAGGCAATCAAGGAATATAAGCAGTCCATTGCGGATCAGGATGCGGAAATCGCAGCCCTGGAGGCAGCGATTGCCGCGGAGAAAAAGAGAATTCTGGAAGCCAGCGGTACGGTGCTGACCTATGACGGTGGTGTATTCAAATTCCCCCTGGCGTCCTATACCAGGATATCCGATGATTACGGCAATCGTATTCATCCGACTTTAGGAATCGAGCAGTTCCATAATGGTGTGGATTTCGCGGCACCCAAGGGAACGGCAATCTATGCAGCCTATGACGGACAGGTGGTGGCAGCCACTTACAGTAACACCATGGGTAACTACGTAATGATCGACCATGGCGGCGGACTGTATACCATTTATATGCATGCATCCGCATTATACGTGTCCAAGGATGACATCGTGGTCCGCGGGGAGACCATAGCGGCGGTAGGTTCCACCGGACGATCCACCGGCAACCACCTGCATTTCAGTGTCAGAAAAGACGGTGCATATACATCGCCTTGGAACTACCTGTCGCAATAGTTCTGCAATCGCAGAGCGCGTGACTGCTCGCAGGCAGAGCGCCATTGCGATTAGCAGAACAAACATACATGAGCAAGTAGGGCGATAGCCCGGAATGCGAATGTATGCAGCATTTCGAGAGTGCGAAGCACGGAGAAATGCGTGTTGCGACAATATCTTGGAAAATAAAGGAGAGTATTTATGGAGGAAAATAAGGAAAGAAAAGGGCTATTTCTCAGCGGCATTATTGTAGGCTTCGCGGCGACCCTTCTGATCGTGGGCGGCATCTTTATCGCATTTCAGATCCACAATATCGTGTCCATGAAGGACGATGTGTCGGCGCAGGTATCCTACGGAGAGGATTCCGCAGTCAATGCCCAGACCATCACAAAACTTCAGCTGTTAGAGGACACGGTAAAAGAGAACTTTTACTTAAGTGAGGTCACCAACGAACAGTTAGAGGACGGTATGTTCCGCGGACTGATGAATTCACTGGATGACCCCTACTCCGAGTATTATACCGCGGAGGAATTGAACGAACTGACCGAGCAGACCCAGGGAATCTACTACGGAATCGGCGCATATGTCAGCATGGATTCCGAGACCAATCTGCCGAAGATCAGCGGTGTCATCGAAGGCGCTCCGGCAGCGGATGTGGATCTGAGAGCCAACGATATCATCTACGAAGTGGACGGCGAGTCCACCGCAGGCAAGACTCTGACAGAAGCTGTGAATCTGATCCGCGGCGAGGCAGGCACTACCGTGGATCTGACCATTGTCAGACAGGGTGCTGGCGATTATCTGCATGTCACCGTAGAGAGAGCCAAGGTAGAGAGCCCTACTGTAAAATACGAGATGCTGGATGACGGCATGGCATATATTCAGATCGTGGAGTTTGATGATGTGACCATCGACCAGTTCACCGATGCGCTGGCTACCGTGAGAGGTTCCGATATGAAGGGTCTGATCCTGGATCTGCGTGGTAATCCCGGCGGAAGCCTGGATGCAGTGGTTCGTATCGCGAGAAAGCTTCTTCCGGAAGGAATGATCGTATATACCGAGGATAAGGCAGGCAAGCGTACCGAGTATACCTGTGACGGCAAGACGCCGTTAGAAGTGCCTCTGGTAGTGCTGGTGGATATGAACAGTGCCAGTGCTTCCGAGATCCTGGCAGGTGCGATCCAGGATTACGGCATTGGAACTCTGGTGGGTACCACAACTTTCGGAAAGGGCATCGTACAGCAGATCATGCCGTTTACCGACGGTTCTGCCATCAAGATCACCATCAGTGCATACTATACTCCCAATGGACGCAACATCCACGGAACCGGTATTGAACCGGATGTGGAGTGCGAGTTTGACGGGGAAGCTTACTACAACAGCGACGATCCGGTAGACAATCAGCTGGAGAAGGCAAAAGAAGTGTTGAAAGACTTAATGCCCACAGGTTTTTAATTTGCGCTACACCGGAACCGGATGAACTGTGTTTGCATTAATAACAATATCTTTAAGAATTGATAAAGATATGGTACAATAAGAAAATAGGAACCAAAATCATTCGGAAAGGGGAAGGGACCGATGATCAGGAGAAAATACGTTCCGATGCGCATTGTGCAGCCGGGGATGATGATCGATCAGGCGATTATAGACCGTGCAGGTCGCGTGCTGATCGCCAGACGTACCCGACTGAGGGATTTTCACATCGATGCGCTGAAAAAGATGGGCGTTACAGGGATATATACCTGTGAGGGAACAGAGGATGAGAAACTGGCAGAGGCGGACAAGCCGCAGGCATTGCCGGAACCGTTACAGAAAAAATACGACCAGGTGAAGGTGAAGGACCCTGCCAAGGTGCAGATCTCCGAGAGTGTGCGGAGCCGCGTGGCGCAGGGTGTACAGTATCTGTATCAGGATACCCAGTCACCGGATTTCACCAATGCCTCCAGGAGCATTACGGATGACCTGCTGTGTGCTATTGAGGATAATGATGCTGTGGCAGTGGATATCGGTGCTCTGAAAGTCAGCGACGAGTATACATTCAAACACAGTGTGGATGTGGCGACCATGTCCATGATCGTGGCACGGAAATACGGACTGGATGATAAGCAGGTCTATGATATCGGTATTGCGGGTCTGCTGCATGATATTGGCAAGTCGAAGGTGCCAAATGAGATTCTGAATAAGGCGGCGAGACTTACGGACGAAGAATTCGCCATTATGAAGCAGCATCCCGTATACGGGTACCAGATCCTTCAGCCGAAGGAAGATCTGTCCATGGAGATTAAGCTGAGTGTGCTGCAGCATCATGAGAAAATGAACGGAAAGGGATATCCTATGGGAATTACGGGAGATAAGATCGACCTGTTTGCCCGCCTGATCTCCATTTCCGATATTTATGATGCACTGGTGACGGAGCGTCCCTATAAGAAGCCGTTTCCTCCCAGAGATGCCGTGGAGATGATCATGTCCATGACTGAAGAACTGGACATTACCGTGATGCGCTGCTTCTTAGAGAGCGTCATCCTCTACCCGGTAGGCACCGATGTGACACTGAGTAACGGAGAGACCGCAAGGGTCGTTGAGAATATTCCCAATGCTGTCCTGCGTCCCAGAGTCATGGGACTCACCACCGGACGCGTATATGACCTCGCCGATGATTTAAAATGTGCCAATATTATTATCTTGTAAAATGAAAGTTAGTGAAGTAAATCCACAAACGCCCACGGCGAAAGGAACATCCTACCGTGGGCGTTTTAATTCAATTTTTAATGGAATGTGAAGGAATCTCCGTCCTCCACGATACAGATCATCGTCTTACCGGTATTGAGCACGATCTCATCCCCGTTGTCATCATAATACTTCGTCGCACCGTAATCGGAAGTCTTCTCCCAATTCACATGAATCCCACGACCGTTTGTGAAGAACCATCCGTCTCTTGTGGTATCATGACACTGGAACGCCAGATACCCTTCCCCTAATTCCTCATAAAAGGTATTCTGCACCAAAATATTTTTGAAGGACAGCTGCTCCCCGGTGACGGCATCGATATGAGGACCGTCGGAACTGCCGGACAGATGCTGGGATCTGTAATAGAGCCCATCCTCTTCATTGAATTCAAAATAGCACCGGGTCAGGGGGTAACACCCCGACATATCGATATAGGTGGCATCTTTTGCCTTGGAACCATATTGCCCTAAAGTGTTGGGCTCCGCCTTTGTAGCAAAACGGAAATGATTCTCATCGGTGAGACCACGGTAATTTAAGCTGTAGCCTTTTTCCTCAATGACCTTCAACAGACCTGCACCGGAAGCATAAGCATTGTGAGGCTTACTGCGGTCGCTGGTGCGGAAGAAAGCTGCTTCGTCCGAACCGGAAGTACCGTCAACGTTCTGCGTATCCGGCTCCGCCAGCAACTCATTGATGAAAAAAGGCCCTCCGAAATGCACTAAAAAGGCATCCCATTCAAATGCCCAGTAAGCGTAATAATCACGCAAACTGCGGATATTTCCGATCTTGTCCATATCTTCCCAGCCTTCATAAATCGCCATCATACGCGTCATACGGTTCTCAACGTTGGCTTCATAGATAATGGAAGCTTCGGACAGACTGTACTGCGGAATGGCGGAAGCTTCATTGGGAATCATGACTGCGATGGGGCGGGTCGCTGCGACATCCGCATCCACCCACTCGTTGGTCAGGAGACTTCGAACCATGCCCTCCATGGGGGGATTGGTGTCGTCTTCCACGACGATCGTCACCGGATCCGGCATTTTTTCACCGGATGCTACAGTGGAAGCCGGGCTGTCCTCCGGCAGGATCGGGCTCAATATATCGTTATTAATGTTCTGCTGTCCGCAGGCGGTCAGCAGAAGAGAAGCGGACAGACAAAGCGCGGTCGCTTTTAACAGTGTCCGTGTTCTGTTTTTGAAAAAACACATACAAATGTCACCTCTGTCAAGTATAATGGACGAATCTTAAAATGCAAAAGTGTAAAGAAGCACACCGCAGAAAATTCCTAAAATGGCTCCCATCAGTACCTGCAGGGGGGTATGTCCTACGAATTCTTTTAATTTATCGTGGGCGGATATTTCACTGCGTCCCATATCCTCAAATACCTTCAGCATCTCATTTAATACCTGTGCCTGAATACCGGTCTCTCTGCGGACTCCCATGGCATCGTACATTACGATGATCGCAAGGATCAGGGAGATGGCGAATTCAAAGCTTCCGGCGCCGTATTCGTAGCATACCGCCGTCACCAGGGAACACACGGTAGCGGAATGAGAACTGGGCATGCCGCCGCTGCCTACCAGACGTTCCGCTACGAATTTTTTGGAGACAATGAGATGGATGATGGTCTTAAGCACCTGTGCCACCAGCCAGCCGCATGCAGCGGTCAGAAAAATATGGTTACTGAAAAATTCCTGAAAAAAGTTCATTATTTACCTCGTTTCCGGTATGCCCTTATCCTATGGATGGACATACATAAATTCAGTATAATCCAAAAAGCGGAAAAAGTACAGTGTTGACCTTGAAATGATGTGCATTTGAATAGTATAATGAGATTATTCGGGACAGACTGTCCCATAGAAAACGTGTAGATACATCTAAGGAGATTTAGCGGATGAGCCTGTTGAGCGTGATAGTACCCTGCTATAATGAGGAAGAGAGCGTTGCCCTGTTTTATCAGGAGCTGACGAAGAATGATACATTTTTCAAAGAAAAAGACATCGAGCTGGAGTTACTCTATATTGATGACGGCTCGAAGGACGGCACCGTGCGTGAGGTCAAAAAGCTGATCGAGGCAGACCCGCGGGTTCATATCATTTCTTTTTCAAGGAATTTCGGAAAAGAAGCAGCTATGTTCGCCGGTCTGGAGAAGTCAAAGGGAGACTATGTGGTGATGATGGATGTGGATCTGCAGGATCCCCCTTCTCTGCTGCCGGAGATGTTCGAGTGGATCTGGAAGGGCTATGATTCTGTGGCGACGAGACGTGTGACCCGTAAGGGCGAACCGCCGATCCGCAGTTTTTTCGCCAGACGATTCTATCATCTGATGAAGAAAATTTCCAAGACGGAGATGATGGACGGTGCCAGAGATTATCGCCTGATGACCCGCCAGATGGTGGATGCTATCCTGTCCATGCGGGAGTACAACCGTTTTACCAAGGGAATCTTCGGCTGGGTAGGCTTCAATACCAAGTGGCTGGAATATGAAAATGTGGAGCGTGCCAAGGGGGAGACCAAGTGGAATTTCTGGAAGCTGTTTATATATTCCCTGGACGGAATTACCGCGTTCTCCACTGCACCGCTTTTGATTGCTTCGTTTGTCGGCGTATTGTTCTGCGTGATCGCTTTTCTGATGATCATTTTCATCATCGTGCGGAAGCTGATCTTCGGAGATCCGGTATCCGGCTGGCCCTCACTGGTATGCATTATCCTGATGACCAGCGGTGTACAGTTCTTCTGTACCGGCATTTTGGGACAGTATCTGGCAAAAGCTTACATGGAAGTCAAGCGCAGACCGATTTACTTAGTTAAGGAAGAAATTTAAGTTTTTTTGAACGAAAAAATGTTATGTTTTTAATTTCTTAACTATATTTTAACGGAAAAATGTCTTTTCAAAAATCGACAGCTATGATATTATTTCTCTGTCAGTCACTGCTGGGGAGCAATACTCGACAAGTAAAAAGAGGGGGACTTGTTTTGGATATTGTTGCAGTAAAAGATTCAGATTTAGAGAGATATGTAACCAAAATCATGTTGGAGATAGGGGTTCCGGCGCATTTGAAGGGGTATCACTATTTACGAGATGCAATCATTTTGTCAGGAAAAGACATGGAGGTAGTAAGCAGCGTCACCAAGCTGTTGTATCCTACGATCGCAAAGCATTTCCGGACCACTGACCAGAAGGTGGAACGCGCAATCAGGAATGCCATTGAAGTGTCCTGGTCGAGAGGAAATGTCGAGACATTCGAGAAGATTTTTGGCTATTCTGTAGCTACCGGAAGGACGAGACCAACGAACAGCGAGTACATCGCCCGTATCGCGGATAACATCCGACTGGATTATAAGGCTATGTAACATATTACTTTTAATTGTAGGAATAGGGAGAGTTGATTATGTAGATGCAGTATTCTCTCCGGCAGACTGATAGGAGCCACGTACCGAGATGGGGAAGTTTCGGTATGCGGCTTTTTTTATTTTTGCATTCTAAAACGTAACATTTGTCAAGTCCTTATAAATATGATAAGATGTACAAAAGCCTGCGTTTAAATCAGCGGGCGTGGGAGATAAAATGACTTTTCGGACATCGGATATTTTGATTGGGGGGAGCCTGATCATCATCGGGCTGACGGAAGTCGCCCATTTGGCAGGCTGCCTGTTAGGGTGGTCTTTTTTGACTGTAACGGATCTGATGCTGGCAGAGATCGTGATTATGGTGATCGCGGCGATCACGGTAAGCCTGATCAGACATAAAAAGGTGGTGGCAGTCACCGGCATTGCCGGAAATACAGCACCGGAGAAGAAAAAAGCGTTAAAAACGCAGCGGATTCTGACAGGGATCCTGGCGTTTTTCATACTGTTGCAGATTCTGCGGATCCTTACGGGAGAACGGGCATGGCTGGACGGAGATATGACGCTGGAGACGGTGAATACCTTCCTTAAGGAGAATGCCGTCTATACCGTGGATCCCCTGACGGGAGCCACTTACACCGCGGGGATGCCCCTCAGACTTCGGATTCTATGTCTTCCGACATTGTACGGGACCATCAGCAGATGGACGGGGATGAGTGCAGCGGATGTAGTGTACCGCCTGATCCCCTGTGTGACGCTGTTACTTGGATATGTGGCGTACGGCAGGCTGGGAGCGGTCATTTTCGGAGAAGACGGGACGAAGCGGAAGACTTTTTTACTGATCGTGGGAATACTGTTCAGTGCAGGGGCATATATGCCCGGCGTGGACGGTTTTGATATTTTCTACGGAGGATTCCGCGGAGTAACGATCCGGGCGGTGGTACTGCTTCCGTATCTGATCGCCTGCCTGATGGATAGAAAATACTTCGGCGTGATCCTGTGTGTGCTGGCGGAAGCCTGTATGGTGTGGACACTGTACGGCGTGGGAGTCTGCCTGTTTGTGACGCTTGGCTGGATCGTGCTTCATAAGCTGCTTTCACTGCTGTCCGGCAGACAGAAAAAGGAGGCGGTAGGATGACATTGTTAAAGACCGCCATGAACGGCTGGACCGATTATACACAACATGGAAAATTCGCAGCACTTTTGCTGGTGGCGATACTGTACCTGGGATATACGATCCGCAGGAGCAATGCCCTGTATGCCGGAGCGGGTAGCAAGGACCGTAATCAGACAACCATGACATTATGGCTGTATACCGGGCTGACGGCATTGGCATGCATCTGTCCGTTGACCGCACTTTTTCTGATGAAATACCAGACTGCATTTTATTCGTATGTATGGATCTGGGCAGCGGTGCCGCAGACAGCGCTGATCGCATGGGCTGCCGCAGAATTTTTATGCGAATTATGGAAAAAGAGAACTCTTACGAATATTATGGCAACGGTAATCCTGCTGGGAATCGTGTTCCTGAGCGGCAATCCGGTATCGGAATGGACGAGAGAGCAGACCGTGCAGATCCCTGCCATGGACATGACAATACAGCAGAATTCCGAAACATCACCCCGGGAGACGTTGGCAAGCCTTACGGAATACCGGCTTGCAGAGAGCGGAGACGATAGCTTCACCCTATGGGCACCGAAGGAGGTCATGGCAGCTGCCAGGGCGTACAGCGCGGACATCTATCCGGTGTACGGCAGGAGTATCTGGGATGCTTCCCTGGGAAGCTATTCCTATGACACCTATGAGACCGGGCAGGAGGATCTGTATCTGTGGATGAGCCATCTGGAGACCACGGGAGAGACGGAATATGTGCGCATGGATGAAAGTACCGGTGTGCGGACAATTGATTTCGCGGATTGTCTGAAATACGCAGCAGAGAAAAATGTGGATATCGTTCTGCTCCCGGGGAATCTGCCCGAGGAGACACTCTCGGAGCTGCAAAACACTGCCGGGAGTAAGCTACAGCCTCTGGACGGATACTATCTGTTGACGATGCAGAAGTGAGCGGTTGTAGCGGATGAGTGACGAAGACTAGAATTTATAAGAATATTGAGCCTGCGGATGAAAACACGCAGGCCACTGAAAGGCATTGGTAGTATCATGGAACAGGATATGATCAGTATTGTGGTGCCGGTGTACCGGGCAGAAAAATATATTGAAGAGACCATGGACTGTGTGCGTGCCCAGACCTATACGAACTGGGAACTGCTGCTAATTGAAGACTGCGGTCCGGATCAAAGCAGACAGCGGATCGAGGAGTATATACAGCGCACCGGGGATGACAGGATCAGACTGCTGACCCATCCGACGAACCTGGGGGCGGCGAGAGCGCGGAACCTGGGAGTCAATGAGGCAAGGGGAAGATATCTTGCCTATCTGGATGCAGATGACCTGTGGGCGCCGGATAAGCTTAAGAAGGAGCTTGCTTTTCTGAAAGAGAGACAGGCCGCCTTCGTGTTCACCGGGTACGAGTTCGCGGACGAGAACGGCAAGGGAACCGGAAAAGTGGTTCGTGTTCCTGACACCATTACGTATAAAGAAGCATTGAAAAATACCACCATTTTCACCAGTACCGTGATGTTTGATATGGAACAGCTGTCCAAAGAGCAGCTGCAGATGCCGCAGATCAAAAGCGAAGATACCGCTCTGTGGTGGAGAATACTGCGGCAGGGTTATGTAGCTTGTGGTTTGGATGAAAATTTGGTAAAATATCGGAGAGCGGGGAAATCCCTGTCATCCAATAAACTGGAAGCTCTGCGCAGAATATGGAATCTGTACCGTAAGGCAGAGGGAATGTCCGTAATAAACAGTGCGTGGCATTTCTGTTTCTGGGCGGTGCGGGCAGTGCAGCGGAGAATATAGAAGGATGCCGGGGCAATAGTCTGAGCCCGCATGAGCATCAAAGTATGGAAACAGATTTGGAGGAGTTTGTCTTGGATACAAACAATTATTACGTAAATAGATTGCGGAGAAGGGAATCCTTCAAGCGATTGATCAATATAGGACTGTCAGCAATCTGCCTGTTTCTGGAGATCGCGTTATTTGCGTATATGTGGCAGTTTCATTTCCAGTTCCAGCTGGTAGACCCCTTACAGCAGATCTGGTACAGAGGGTTCCTATTGGAGAACGGTATCTACAGCGTGATACTGATCTTTTTCTCCGTGACTTACGGAGGCATGCGGCTGGGATATCTGAAAAATACGGAGATCATCTTCTCCCAGGTATTTGCCACTCTGATGGCGGACATGCTGATCTATGCTGAACTGTGTATGATGGCACGAAGCATTTTCCCACCGGATATGTTCCTGCTGATGGTATTTTTGCAGATCATGGCGGTCATTATCTATGCCAATATTGCGAATAAGATCTACCGGACGGCATTCCCTCCCAGAGAACTGATGCTGATTCACGGGGATCGTCCCATTGAGGATATCTGTAAAAAGTTTGAGAGCCGTAAGGATAAGTATAAGATCACAAAATGCGAGCATATCAAAAAGGGTTCGCAGGAACTGTGCCGTGAGATTTTAAAGGATTACCAGAACGGTGAGATCACCGCGGTGGTCATTTGGGATATCAATGAGAAGGACCGCAACACGATCCTGAAATTCTGCTACGCACATTCCATCAGAGTCTATGTGATGCCTAAAATATCAGATGTTATTTTAGTGGGATCCGAGGAGTTACATGTATTTGATACGCCGATCCTGCTGACCAGGGAATATTCCTTAAGAATGGAGCAGCGGTTCATCAAGAGATCCATCGATGTGATCTGTTCCCTGATCCTGCTGGTGGTGACATCTCCACTGATGCTGCTGACAGCCCTGGCGATCAAGCTGTACGACGGAGGTCCCGTATTGTACAAGCAGGTACGCTGTACCATCGGCCAGAGGGAATTCTATATCATGAAGTTCCGCAGTATGCGTACCGATGCGGAAAAGGACGGCGTGGCGCGCCTGGCGCAGAAGAACGACAACCGTATCACACCGGTAGGTAAGGTGATCCGCAAGTGCAGACTGGATGAACTGCCCCAGCTGATCAACATCCTGCGGGGAGATATGTCTTTCATCGGTCCGAGACCGGAGCGGCCTGAGATCATTGCCCAGTATACCGAAGTCATGCCGGAATTTGCATTCCGTATGAAGGTGAAGGCAGGACTGGCGGGATTCGCCCAGGTATATGGAAAATATAACACCTCTCCTTACGATAAATTAAAACTGGATTTAACATATATCGAAAATTATTCGGTATGGCTGGATCTGAAGCTGATGCTTCTGACCCTGAAGGTACTGTTCTGGCCGGACAGCACGGAGGGCGTGGAGAGCGAACAGGTAACAGCCTTCAAGGCAGAGTATGATGGCCGTGCGGAAAAAGATGACAACTGAGAAGAAAAAAGGAGGCACCATGGAAGCAAGCTATGGTAAGGAACCCTTTGATCTGCGGCTGGCGGTCTTGTGCTTATGCCGTAATCTGTGGAAAATACTGGCGGTGACAGTACTGGGAACGGTACTGTTCGGCGGCGGTTATTATGTCAAAAATGTGTTGCTGCAGCCCAATCCCGGGTATGCGGCTTCTTCCACTTATAAGGTAGAATATTTTGAGAACCCCAATGCGGCGGGAGCTTACTATATCAACGAGGCTACCTGGAACAGCCTGATTCACACCGGAGAGTTTTTGGACGGCGTGGAGACACATCTGCAGGAGGCGGCTGACCGGGGAGAGACAGAATCAGCAGAGGTCCTGGCGCTGGGAAGAGAGAGCATCTCCAATGCACTTTCCGCTACACTTCCTTCCGATTTCAGCATTCCCGTGACGAAAGTCACCATGCAGGATCCCGAGAAGAGTGTTGCCCTGGCAGAAGCAGTGGAAGCGACCATGTGCAATGAATTTGCAGAGACCATAGCGGAGATCCGGCTGATCAAAGTGCTGGATCATGGCAATCAGGCGGAAGCGGTAGTGCCGGATGTGCGGACACTCCGCGCTGTAATATTGGCAGCGGTCGTATCGCTATTTTTGTCTGTGATGGTCTCCCTTCTGTGGGAGTTATCCAGGGACAGTATCCGGCTGCCGGTGACACTGCGCAGACGCTACGGACTGAACAGCCTGGGAACGGTGAACAGTACAGGATTTACGGAAAATGTGAAGTACCTG
>CAVGMD010000014.1:0-15293 GCA_963630275.1 Bacteroidaceae bacterium
AGAGCAGTACTACAATATCACCATATCTGACGGCAAAATACTGATCCATTAACATAGCTGCTCCTCCTGTGCTGCTTTTACCATCCGCTCAAAGGATTGTGCAAACCTCTCGTCATCCTCCCCTGTCCGTTTCTTCGGACCTTTTAAATGATTTTTCTGAGAAGCACGTCTTGCCTTTTTATTCAGATGTCTTTCCATGAGCATCTGATCGATATTCTCATCCGTGTACCATTTGCCGGACTGGTGGATGGCATAGGCTCCCTTACCAAGTGCCATGGCTGCCACACCATAATCCTGAGATACCACGATATCGCCCTTGTGACAGAGACTGATCAATTTATAATCCACTGCATCCGCACCGGCTCCCACGACTATCACCTCGCTGTAACCGGAAGTCAGTACATGATTGGTATCACACAGAAGTGTAACCGGAATCTGATATTTTATTGCTGTTTTTTCCACAATGTCCACCACCGGGCAGGCATCCGCATCCACATAAATCTGCATCAATAACTTCTCCATCATCTTTTCTGTAGTTAAAATTGCAGTAGCTTTAAAAATTTGAAACTTTTGAAACTGAGGACTAATGGTACTGCTCATTCCTGCGGATAAAGCACATTGCTGATGACATACTGTCCATCATTTACAAAAATCTCGATCAGGTTCTTCTCGACATAGATTTCCAGTTCACAGGCTGCTTCTTGTGCAGATGCGATCACCGGGGTCCGGCACTTTGCATGAAGTGCCACTCCGGCCGGTATTCGCGCTGACCGGTCTGTTCGAACGCATCCTTCCGAAAATTCGATTTCTACACCCGAGACGACGATCTTCTGCCCCTCTGAAAGTGTTGTTACGATTCGGGTTCTTCCCTCTCTGGTCCAACGTTTTTCCGAATCATTTACCGACTGATCCTCGCAGAACTCCTCTGAAAAATAGGCTCTGACCGCCGGATGTACCGGAGTACAGATCTGTCCATCCCTCAGCACAATCAGCCGCGGCAATGCCATCATACCGCTCCACGGTCTTCCGTCTGCTGCCTCATTGTCTTCCGGACTCTGGGGTACCGGCATTCTGACCCAGGCCATTACCGTCCTTCGTCCCTCCGCGTCCAGGTTGCTTTGCGGCGCATAGAGATCCATTCCGTAGTCCAGAAATCTGCGCTCTTTTTCCAGTGCTGTCTTCCCTGTATCACTGTCAAAACAAATCTTCTGCAGAACCGCCTGATTCTCCGGATATTCCGTCCCCCGTAAAATTCCTATCGGGGATGCCATAAGGAAGTATTGTCCCTCTATTGCAAACAGATCCGGGCATTCCAGAATCTCGCCAAACTGCTTATCCTGCAAGCGGTTCAGATATCTCCAGTTCTCCCCGTCTTCGCTTGTATACAACAGCAATACTCCTTCTTTTTTCCGACAGGTACTGCCCAGACACATATAATATTTTCCGTCCTCATACCACACTTTCGGATCTCTGCAATCCTGCGGGTCTGCGACAGACGTATCTTCGATGGGAGGAATGATCTGGCGTTTTCCCTTCACATTATCAAACGTAATTCCATCCTCAGAACAGATCATGGCCTGACTCTGCACCGCTTTCCAATCCAAGGGTACCGTACAGTTCTCCGGATTCTCCTCCAAATACCGTTCCGCCGTATAGTAGATGTACAATTTACCCTTCTTTTCTATCGCACTTCCGGAAAAGACACCATTACGGTCATACTCCTTTGTAGGATACAGAGCAATCCCCAAATGCTTCCAATGAATCAGATCCGTGCTGATTGCATGTCCCCAGTGCATGGTTCCCCATACCGGGGCACAGGGAAAATACTGGTAGAACAAATGATATGTTCCGCCAAAATAGATAAAACCGTTAGGATCATATTTGCAAAAAACTTCTATGCTTAACTTAGCATAGAAGTTTTTATCTTGCAATAGAGCGAGCATCATTCAATTTTACTCCGCCAGATACATCTTCAGGCTGCCTTCCACGGCATCCATGGCTTCTTCCACGCTTGCCTGTCCCTGGAGGTACGCCTGTATGCTCTCAGTCAGGGAGGTCTCGATCTGGGTGTCTTCCTTGAGGCACAGGGTTGCGGCCTTGCACAGACCCATCAGATGATTTGCGGTCTCCTCAGAATAGGATTTGATGGCAAATTCTGCGCTGGTGCCATCGATATCATAGGTGGTATAGGCTTCCGCCATGCTGCGATCAGCTGCAGCCTGATTCTCCAGCGCTTTGGCATTGACCGGGAATCCCTCATAGGTATCCACGCTCTGCAATTCCTCGGACAGGGCGAACCGCAGGAAATCCTTTGCAGTCTCCACATGTTCACTCCGACTGTTGATTCCGATGACCATCTTCGGATAAAATGCATTTTCCATGGATACTACATTGGCATTCAAAAGTTCTGCCACAGCATAGGGTGTCATTGCCTGATTAAAGCCGTCGGTCTCCTGAAGTACCAGCTTCACATTGGAGCCCAGATCCCAGATATTTGCAGCTCTGCCTTCTTTTCTGGAAGGAAGGATGCCGCAGTTGTCCCCGATGGTCTTCAAATCTTCCAGCCAGGGGCGCAGGGTGTCTCGATTCACCTGACGATTCCGCAAAATATCATCCACGATTAACGGATAGAACTCTTCCACCAGTTCCCCGCAGGTACGGTCTCCCAGATAGCTCTCGGTCTTCCCGGATACCGCCTTGGCAATCGCGTCCATGCTGCTCATCTCCTCCGGTTGCATATCCCTGCCAATGGCAAGCAGCAGACTGTACTGTAACGGTACTGCGTATCTTACACCGTTTTCCTCCTCATAGGCAGTCGTAATATTGGAAAGCAGGGTTCCATCCTCTTCCATGGGCTGCAATACATCCTGCAGATCCAACAGTAAGCCCTTGGAAGCATAAGTGTCCAGTTTCAGATGATCCATCACCATAAGATCCGGTCCGTTGCCGGAGGTCAGGGAAGTATTCAGATCCTGATAGATCTGCTGATAATCCGCATTTCCACTGTATTTGTCCATCATGGAAATTGCCGCATCCACATGGATCAGAACCTCCGGATGCTGCTTATGGTACTGCACCGCAGCCTGCTGTAAAAAGAAGCTCTCCTCCACGGTATACAGTGTCAGCTCTTCGGTCACCTCTGTCACCGCATCGGGATCATAACGATAAATCATTATTTTATTTCCGCTCTCACTTCCAAACCACGCGTATACACTGCCGTCCGATAGTGCCACCACATCCCGGCACCACTGATCCGACAGGGAAAAGCCGGTATCGATTCCTTCTAACAGTTTCTGCCAGTTGGTATCTCCAGCATCACAGCGGAAAAATCCGTCTGCGTCCGCCGCATAGACCGTGCCGTCCTCCAGTACACTGAAATAAGCTGAGCTGTAACTGTCCTGAGAAAAAGGAAGTACTCCCTTAGATTTTGCCCCATTATTTCCGTCCAGCTGCATCTGCAACAGTCCGTTCACGCTCCCCTGTTCATCTGCCTGTGCCAGATACAGGGTATCTCCCACGGCGCTGATCCACTTGTTATCCGACAGATACCCGCTGTCGGTCAGGCTGTCGCTCTCCTGACTGTTCACCAGGCTGCCGTCCTGCGCCAATACAACATCCAGAGAAAAATAGGACAATCCCACCAGCAGCCCATCTTCTGTCATTGTCACATACTGGGGTATATCGTAGAACCGGTATCCATCCATATCCATAGGCTCCAGCCACTTCTGTGGTGTAATATCCAAAGCACTGCCGTCCGCTTCCTTCCACAGATGTGCGGAAGAGCTCTCCTCATCCCGGTAACAGTTGCCGTACAGGTACTGATTCCCCTCCGTATCCTGCAGCAATGTAAAACTGTCACTGCTCTCCAGATCCTTTCCTTCGGGAAGAACTTTCAGCCAGTCTTTCGTCACTTCCGTCAGCACATCCCCTTCTCCCAGCTTCCATTCTTCCAGAGAAATTTGTCCTTCCGCGTCTCCTGCTACAAGAAAATGGAGTTCGTCACCCGAACGGAAAATCTGACTGATACTCTTGTCCTTCCATTCCTCCGGCAGCGAAAGTTCCGTCTCCACATAACGTCCCTTCTGCGCTTCTTCCGGTGACGTTTGGATCTGCAGATCATTCTTGTTCCCGCAGCCGGTGAACAGTCCCATGACGATCGCCATGCAGGTCGCCAGTGCGATTCCTTTTTGCATGTTATTGTTACTGTTATTCCAATAAATTCTGTTTTGCATCTTAATCCCTATGCCTTTCTCCCATTCTGCTGTGTCGTTCCACAACTTTTTCTTACAGGAAAAGTATAGCGATTTCTTTTTTAAGATAACAGCAGGTACAGGTTAAGATGCCATTAGCATCTCTTTAAGATTTGTTTAATTTTCCCACATAAAAAACGGAACCGGCACAATGCCGATTCCGTCTTCTCTGGGAACCCTTTTAGGAATTCAATATCTTCATAAATTCTTCTCCGGTAATGGTCTCTTTTTCATATAAATACTGGGACAATTCATCCAGTTTTGCCCGGTTCTCAAGCAAGATCTGTCCTGCCTTCTCATGCTGGTGCTTTACCAGTTCCACCACTTCCTTATCGATGGCAGTCTGTGTCTCCATGGAACAGGTCAGAGAAGAATCTCCACCCAGATACTGGTTTGTCACGGTCTCCATTGCCACCATGTCAAAATCCTTGCTCATGCCGTAGCGAGTGATCATGCCTCTGGCAAGTTTGGTCGCCTGCTCGATATCGTTGGAAGCTCCGGTGGTGACGGATCCGAAGGCGATTTCTTCTGCGGCACGTCCGCCGGTCAGTGTGGCGATTTTGTTCTCCATCTCTTCCTTGGTCATGAGGTAATGGTTACCTTCCTCTTCCACCTGCATGGTATAGCCCAGTGCTCCGGAGGTACGGGGCACAATGGTGATCTTCTGTACCGGCGCGGAGTTGGTCTGTTTTGCTGCCACCAGCGCATGGCCGATCTCATGGTAAGATACGATCCGTTTCTCCTTATCCGTAAGGATGGCGTTCTTCTTCTGGTATCCTGCGATAACGACTTCAATACTCTCTTCCAGATCTGCCTGGGTAGCGAACTTCCGTCCGTCTCTGACCGCACGGAGTGCAGCCTCATTGACAATATTGGCAAGCTCTGCACCGGAAGCACCGGATGCCATACGGGCGATCTTGTTGAAATCCACATTGTCTGCCACCTTGATCTTGCGGGCATGTACTTTTAAGATCTCTTCCCTGCCCTTCAGGTCGGGAAGTTCTACCGGCACACGTCTGTCAAAACGGCCGGGACGCAGCAATGCGGGATCCAGACTCTCCGGACGGTTGGTGGCTGCCAGAATGATAACGCCGTTGTTGCCTTCAAAGCCATCCATCTCCGTTAACAGCTGGTTCAATGTCTGCTCTCTCTCATCGTTGCCGCCGATTTGTCCGTCGCGCTTTTTACCGATGGCATCGATCTCATCGATGAACACAATACAGGGAGCCTTTTCCTTCGCCTGCTTGAACAGGTCTCTGACCTTGGAAGCACCCATACCTACGAACATTTCCACGAATTCCGAACCGGACATGGAGAAAAAGGGAACGTTGGCTTCTCCGGCTACCGCCTTGGCTAACATCGTCTTACCGGTTCCGGGAGGGCCTACTAAGAGGATACCCTTCGGCATGGAAGCACCGATCTCTTTGTATTTCTCGGGATCATGCAGGTATTCCACGATCTCCGTCAAGTTTTCCTTTGCTTCATCCTCTCCTGCCACATCGGTGAACTTGATACCGTTGGAGGACTTCACATAGACCTTCGCGTTGCTCTTGCCCATGCCTCCCATACCGAACATCATGGAATCGCCGCCAGCCTTTTTCGCCATCTGACGATACATCAGTTGTCCGAAGCCAATAATGATGATCGAAGGCAGCAGCCAACTGATCAGAAAACTTAAGATCGGCGATGCTTCCTCCACGATCTCACTGGAGAATTTTGCCCCGCTGTCGTACAGTCTCTGGGTGCGATCCGGATCATCCATCAGACCGGTCTTATAGATGGTCTTGTCATTTTTTGCCGTAAATACGATCTGATTGTCCTGGATCTGTACCTCGTCGATCTGTTTATCATAAGTCATCTGCATAAAAGTGTTGTAATCTACTTCTTTCACTGCCCGCTGCGCGATCTGGGGTACCAGCAGGCTGTTGATCAGGATAATCACGATCAGTGCGATCATATAATAGAATATGAATGGTTTCTTGTTGGGTTGTTTTACTTCCTGCATACGTTTTCCCTTTCTCATTCTTGTATTATTGTCCAAATCTGTTGTAATAAATCAATCATAGCCACTTTTTGTCACACAATCAATGGATATTCTCTTACCTTATTCTAAAAAAAGGATAAACTTACTCGGCAAAAAGGCTACGTTTTTCAAAATCTGTTTCTTTCTATTTTGTAGCAAAAGAGAGACAATCAAAATAGATTTTCACTTGTAAAAAGATTCCAAAAGGAGGAAACAGCTGTGTCGGATACTATTAAAAAGAGATTAAAATTCGCAGGAAAGCTTCTGTTTGTCTGTCTGTTATTAGGCATCCTGTATTACAGTTTCCGGGATTCCATGGGGGATATGCTGACGCAGCTTGCCAGAGTTTCACCGCAGATGATTTTCTTCCTGTTCCTGACCGTGATCCTCTATCACGTATGCGAGGGGCATATCACCTGGCTGATTGTGCATAAGACGCACCCGGAATATACCAACTGGAACGGTTTCTGTAACGCCTTTTACTGTTCCTTCTATAAGACTGCCACCTTGGGCAGCGGTTCCGGAGTTGCCGGCATCTATTATCTGAATCGTTTTGGCATTCCCGTTCCGAATGCCACCGGCATGTACCTTTTCCAATATATTGTCCACAAGGTCTCTATGGCTGTCTACAGCCTGCTGCTGTTTTTGGTAACCTACGGATTTATCCATGCCTCTTTTGCAGATTATCAGGGTTATATTCTGCTGGGATTTGCAGGCGTCTGTGTGATTGCCGGGGTTCTGTTAGCGGTAGCTACCGTCCCCTGGATGCAGACTGCCTGTAATCTGCTGGCAAATCGTTTCCGCGCCAGACACCCTGCCTGGGGAGAAAAGCTCACCGGTGCCGGACATAAGCTAGCCCTGCTGCAGGCAGAAAGCCGTTCTCTGTTAAAAGACCCTCTGCTGCTTCTCCGCCTGTTCCTGTGCAATCTTCTGAAATTCAGCACCTGGTACCTCATCCCCTGGATGGTCTTTTGCAGCTCCACCACAGAGGATCTGCCTTTCACGGCTTTGCAATGTTTTTCGCTGACTGCTTTAAGCCAGTCTCTCGCCGGCGTCATCCCCACACCTGCCGGTATCGGCTCCGTGGAAGCGGTCTTCGTTCTGCTGTTCCGACGTCTCCTGCCCGAAGGCAAAGCCATGTCCGCCGTGGTGCTCTACCGGTTCGACACCATGCTCCTGCCCTGTGCCATCGGCGCTTTCTTCGTACTGGGTGAAAGAATCGTCTCCCGGCGCAGGAAAAAGAGAATGACAGACTAATAAACAAGCCACAACACAGTACTCTGTGTCGTGGCTCTTATTATGTTCCGTTATTGTAAATACAACTGCTAAGTATTACTTTCTCTGTAAGAAATCAGGAATCTTCAGAGATTTCTCTTCTACGGAGCTTCTGATGTCTGCAGGCTTATGAATGCCAGGTACAGGCTGCACGGGTCTCGTAGCCTGTCCTCCCTGTACTCCGGGCGTAGCAGGTGCCGTAGACTGTATATTCATTCCCTTCAGAGAACTGGGAGTCATATGGGATGCAGGCTGTCTGAATGCAGTGCCTCCACCTAAGCGGCTCTGTACCGCATTGTTTGCCTTATCTTCCAGACCGGTAGCGATAACGGTAATCGTACAGCTATCGGACTTGGACTCATCGTACATAGCACCGAAGATGATATTCACATCGTCGCCTGCCAGCTCCTGCACATAGCTTGCTGCATCAGACGCATCTGCCAGAGTAATGTCTCCGGAAATATTGATAATGACATGAGAAGCACCGGAAATAGTGGTCTCTAACAGAGGGCTCTCCACTGCCATCTTGACAGCTTCCATAGCCTTGTCATCGCCCTTGCCTTCACCGATACCGATGTGGGCGATGCCCTTGTCCTTCATAACAGTCTGTACATCTGCAAAGTCCAGATTGATGACTGCGGGAACATTGATCAGGTCAGTGATTCCCTGTACTGCCTGCTGGAGTACTTCATCCGCCTTCTTCAGTGCTTCAGGCATGGTGGTACGTCTGTCCACGATCTCCAACAGCTTATCATTGGGTATTACAATTAGGGTATCCACGTGTTCCTTGATACGCTCGATACCGTTTAATGCATTCACCATACGGGCTTTTGCTTCAAAGCGGAAAGGCTTCGTCACCACACCAACGGTTAAGATGCCCATATCCTTTGCAAGCTTTGCCACTACCGGAGCAGCTCCGGTTCCGGTACCGCCGCCCATACCACAGGTGACAAATACCATGTCTGCACCCTTCAGAGCTGCTGAGATCTCTTCCGCACTCTCCTCGGCTGCCTTCTCACCGATCTCAGGCTTGGCTCCCGCACCAAGACCCTTGGTCAGCTTCTCACCGATCTGTAACAGTTTTGGAGCCTTGCAGAGCTGTAATGCCTGCTTATCGGTATTCACACCGATAAAATCCACTCCATCAATTTTCTCATCTACCATTCTATTTACAGCGTTGTTACCCGCGCCGCCTACACCGACTACGATGATCTTGGCAGCTACATCCGCGTCATTCGTCTTAATTTCCAGCAAGGTTAGTTCCTCCTTTTAACCTTTTTCAACTTCACATAGACTATCATATAATCATTTTACAAATTTAGCAACCTATTTTTTCAAAATGTTTCACAAATGTTTCACGCATCCGGCTTGAATGTAAATTTCCCCTTCCCTTCCTCATAATTTTCCATTTGCAGGGTTCCGCTTTTTCCTTCCAGTTTCTCCAAAAATCCCGGCAAAAGCTGCAGCTTGTCCTCCAAATGACTGTTGTCACTGCCCATGGCAACCTTGATCTGTCCGAAATAGATCGTAACCTCTCCGGAAGAGTGCAGGTAGATCTTGTCCGCAGCCAGTGAATATTTATTTAACAGCTTGGTCAGATCCATGATTCTGGCAAACACCAGCGGGTCTTCCACCGGCAACTGCTCTCCCAGCACAATGTGGTCAAAGGAAAGTCCCGTGATCTGGGGAATTCCTTGGGTTCGTATTCCGGAGCTTTCCACCACATAACCGTCCTTGTCAAAATACATATAGGTATCCAGATATTTTACATATCCCGCCAGTGCTTTTTCATAGACAGTGATCTTGATAGTGTCGGGAGCCAGAATGGATACGTTCATCACATCCACAAAAGGAATATCCTGAATGCCTCTGTCTCTGTATTTTAACGAAAGATATAGGGAATTGTCCCCTAAGGGGCCCGCCATTACGATCTCTTTGATCTCGTCTTCCGTATAATGCACATTGCCCTCCACATACACGGTACGGACCGTATACACGGAGTGCAATGCCACGGTGCCCCCACCCAGTGCAAGCAGCAGGACACCTATAATCACTATTCTTCTGATAATTCTGCTTCGGTCTCTATACACTGATGATCCGTGCTCCTAATTCTCTGAAATCTCTGCAGATATTCTCATATCCGCGTTCTATAAAGTGCTGTCCCGTCACGAAGCTCTCACCCTCCACCGCAAGTCCGGCCAAGACCAGCGCTGCCCCACCGCGAAGTTCACAGGCGTCCAGCTGCTCTCCATGAAGGTGCTCCACTCCGGTGATCACCGCGTGCTGTCCGTCTTTTAAGACGATCTGTGCCCCCATATGGTTTAAGGGTTCTGCAATTCGAAAACGGTTCTCGAAAATATTCTCTTCAATGCAACTGATTCCCTCTGCCATGGTCAGTACCGCCATCGCCGCCGACTGCAGATCCGTGGGGAATTCCGGGTACGGTCCGGTCTGCAGATGCCCGATACTCTTCGGTCTCTCCGGTGCCTGTACGAACAGTCCCTCTTCGGAGACGGTACATTGTGCCCCCATTCTCTCCGCAGCCACAGTCACTGCTTCCATCTGTCTCCAGGGTGCCTGATTTAGCAGTACACTCCCGCCGCAGCCGATACAACCAAACAGATAGGTTCCCGCCACGATCCGATCTGCCGGAACCGTATACCTGGTCCCGTGAAGTTCTCTTCCACCATGAATAATGATTTCTGAACTTCCGATTCCCTCTATGTGGGCACCACATGCCGTCAGGAACTCACAGAGTGCTGTCACTTCCGGTTCCCTGGCAGCACCCGTGATTACAGTATCTCCCACAGCTTTTACCGCTGCCAGCAAAATATTCTCCGTGGCACCCACGCTGGGGAAATTCAGTGTAATCCGGGCACCGTGCAGATTTTTCGCCTGTGCGGATAAAAGTCCGTCCTCCTCGAGAAATTCAACGCCCATCTGTTCCAGTGCATGAATATGCAGATCAATGGGTCTGTCGCCGATGACGCATCCTCCCGGATGTTCCATGGTCACATAACCGCATCTGCCGAGCAATGCTCCCAGCAGACACAGCGACGAACGCATGCCGGTAATGGCTTCGCCACGCATTCTTCTTGCCTCTGCTCTCTCACAGGGCAGGTCATCTCCGCCTCCCGGCTGTACCCGGATTCCATTTTCCTGCCAGTGCACCATACATCCCAGTTCCCGCAACAGATGCACGAACCTGTGCACATCTGCAATCCGCGGGCAGTTCTGAATATAGGATACTTCATTGGTAAGAAGCGTTGCCGCCAGGATCGGAAGTGCCGCATTTTTAGACCCTTGTATGCGTACCTTTCCCTGCAGCGGCATGCCACCCTGTATCCGGATTCCCTTCATACAGCACCATCCCCGTTTTAAAGATACAATTATCTTATGTAGGGAAGCACTGTTTCGTACCATGTCTTCTAAATATGTATTTTTACAACTCTTTTAGCTGGATTCTCCGCGCCACACTTAAGACCAGCCCGATCTCCGACAAAAGGAACAGCGCCGAAGAACCTCCGTAACTGATAAACGGCAGGGAGATTCCGGTATTCGGAATGGAGTTGGTTACAACCGCAATGTTCAGAATTGCCTGAATTGCTATGTGTCCCATAACACCCACTACCAGCATGGCGCCGAACAGATCCGGTGCGTTGTTGGCAATGACCATCATTCGCCATAACAGCATAATGAACATCAGAATAATGGCAACCGCTCCGAACAGTCCCAGTTCCTCACAGATAATGGAGAAGATCATATCGTTCTGTGCCTCGGGCAGGAAGCTTAACTTCTGCATGCTTTGTCCCAGTCCCTTACCCCAGATGCCACCGCTTCCAATGGCATACAGTGCCTGTAAGGTTTGGAATCCTTTGTCCTGCGCCTGGCTCTCCGGGTTCAGCCACGCCTGGATTCTCGCCAGGCGGAAGCCCTCTATTTTATCGCCCATCTGTACTACCAAAAATACCAGCAGGGCTGCGGCAGCTATCACACTCAATCCCATGATGATAAATTTCTTGTAATCCGGACTTGCCACAAATACCATCAGTACAGAGATTCCCATGATGATAATGGCGGAACTTAAGTTATCCGTGATCAGATAAACGCTGGCTGCAATCGGAAGCGGTGCCGCCATCATGATGAAGAAGCCCTTCATGGTGCGGACACTTCTACCCATCTTACATACCAGACTTGCCAGGAACAGGATCATACACAGCTTTGCCACTTCCGCAGGCTGCAGATTAAAGCCGGTATGTGGAATACCGATCCATCGTCTCGCACCGTGGGAACTGATACCTAACGGTGTCAATACCAGGAAGATCAGTACAATGGAGACTACATAGCCCAGTGTTGCGAACCGCTCCCAGAACGTATACGGAATGTTGGCAATCACGATCATGAACACCAGTCCGATGATATTGGCGATGAGCTGTTTTTTCATATAATAGGCTGCATCCCCGTAAGTATCATATGCTTCATAGGAGCTGGCGGAATAGATCATGATCAGACCGAATCCCAGTAAAAAAAGCACAATGAAAAGCAGACTGTAGTCAAAAAAGTATTCGGATTGTTGTTTCTTTTTGCGTCTTCTGCGAGCTTCTGCCATGCCTGCTTTTACTCCTTACTTCTATACATTATTACTTATTACTGTTTAATCAGCCAGTCCATGCACATATTCCTTGAAAAGCTGTCCTCTGACTTCATAGTTCGGGAACATGCCCCAGCTTGCACATGCCGGAGATAATAGAACCGCATCTCCCGGCTCTGCCAGTTCGGTACACAGCTTCAGACATTCGTCATAAGTATCCGCAAAACGGATCTTGTCAAAACCGTGCTTTCTGGCACACTCGGCAATCTTCTCTCTGGTCTGTCCGATGAGGACGAGGCATTTTACCTTGCCGTCAAAGCTATCGATCCATTCGTCATATTCGCTCTGCTTATCATAACCGCCGCCGATGAGGACCGTAGGCTTGCTCATGGCTTTGATGCCCTGGATAGCGGCATCGGGATTGGTTCCCTTGGAATCGTTGTAATAGTCCACGCCGCCCTTGGTGCCTACGAACTCAATTCTGTGCTCCACCGCATGGAATCCGCGGATCACAGTAAGGATCGTCTCCATGGGTACCTGCATGCCTTCTGCGATAGCAATGGCTGCCATCACATTTTCCACATTACATAAGCCTACCAGATTCATGTCTTTATGAATATCCATCAGCTCGTGCTCTTCGCCATTTACGCTCTTGATGATCTTATCACCCCGCAGGAAGTAACCGTTCTCCAGCTCGTGATGGGAGGAGAACAATACCGGTGTGGCAGGACATCTTCCTGCGAAATCTCTGGTGTAATCGTTGTCATAATTCAGCACACAGATGTCTGCCTTGGTCTGATGGGAAGCCACTGCTTCCTTGGCTGCCACATAGGCTTCCATGGTATGATGTCTGTTCAGATGATCCGGTGTAATATTCAGGATCGCCGATACCACCGGATGGAATGTATGTATGGTCTCTAACTGGAAAGAGCTGATCTCTCCCACGGTGACACTGTCCTTGGAAGTCTTAGACACTTCCAGCGTATACGGGTTGCCGATATTGCCTACGACAAAAGTCTTCTCCGTGCCGAAATGAGCTTTCATGATCTCACCGGTCAATGTGGTAGTGGTCGTCTTGCCGTTGGTACCGGTGATAGCGATCACTCTGCCCTGCTCCGCAAGGAATCCCAGTTCGATCTCGCCTAAGATCTGTACACCGCGGTCTCTCATACGGTTCACCAGCGGAATATCCGTAGGTACTCCGGGACTTAAGACTGCTGCCTGAATACTCAGCTCCACATTTTTGGGAAGTTCTCCGGCGATGCAGACCGCCTTGCTTCCCTCCGGAAGCTTCGCCTCCAAATCTTCCTTTTTCAATTTATCACTGCTGTCATACAGAACTACGTCTGCGTTGTATTTTTCCAATAAAGCCACTGCACCAATCCCACTGATGCCGGAACCGATGACCAGACATTTTTGTCCTTCTAACATTTTCCTTACCATACCTTTCTGTAAAAGTCCATCAGTTCATTATAACGCATTCCCGGCGAATGGGGAAGAGAAAAATAGAAGCAATAAATACAATAGAAGCCCTCCAACATATATATGTCGGAGAGCTTCCGTTCATTCCGGTTTCTGTGCATAATAATTTTTGTTTACGCTTCTACGATCAGGTATCTGCCGTCTCCGATATCGAAGACTTCATCGGCTTCCAGAATCTCATCATCCACAGCGCCGTCCACATCCATGCCGGCTTCATCGAAATACTCGATGACATCATCCACGGAATCTACCACGACGGCCATGCACTCTTCCAGAAAATCTTCTGCCTCATCCAGGGTCTCTGCCACGGCTTCCGGAAAAAGCTGGAGCTGTTTGTCCAGGAAGCATTCCAGTACCGCATCATCATACTCACGCATACTATTACCTCCAAATCCTCACGAAAATGTCTTATCTGTTTTCATCATAATATGGATAGTGCCTTACGTCAATCGGTTATTCACAATAATTCAACAGTTCCAGCGGCTGTGCGATAATGGCGTCGGCGTGGCCTTCTTCCAGTTCCTTGCGGTCGCGGAAGCCCCAGAGGACACCTACGGTGAAGGCACCAGCGGCCTTGCCGGTCTTCATGTCTGTGACAGTGTCTCCCATGTACAGCACTTCGTCTGCGGTGAGACCGAACTGGTCTAAAATCCGGAAGACCCCGGCGGGATCGGGCTTGATGGGCACTCCGTCCACCTGTCCCTGCACCACGTCAAAATAGCCCTTGCCAAATAAACTCTCAATCACATCCACAGTGGCGTGGTGAGGCTTATTGGACAATACGGCAATCTTCATTCCACGTTTCTTCAGCTCTTCCAGCAGTTCCGGGATTCCTTCATAGGGCTTCACCTGATACATGCAGTTTGCCTGGAAGATTTCTTTGTATCGGGCGTAGGCTGCCTCAAAATGAGTAAGTTCCGTATCTCCGCCCTTGATCAGCGCCCGCTTTACCAGGTTGGCAGCGCCGTCCCCTACAAAATATTTATAATCCTGTACAGAGAAAGGGCCATAGCCGAATTCCGCCATGGTCTTATCTCCGCTGTATTTCATGCTCAGAATGGAATCGGATAAGGTTCCGTCCAGATCAAAAATTGCTGCTTTCTTCATAATTACACCAGTCCTAATTTATGCAGTTCCTGATAGACCCTTCCCACGGGAAGCCCTACCACATTATTGTAATCTCCTTCAATGCTGCGGATATACCGCGCACAGAATCCCTGAATGCCATAGGATCCCGCCTTGTCCATGGGATCCCCGGTTGCCACATATTCCCGGATTTGTGCTTCGGTCATGGGATAAAAATGCACCGTGGTCTTCTCATGAAAAGTCAGTGCCCTTTTCTCACCGTTTTCCTCATAGAGAACAGTCACTCCTGTGTACACTTCATGCCCTCTGCCCTGCAACAAACGAAGCATTTCTACAGCATTTTCTACGTCCGCAGGTTTTCCCAGGATTTTCCCATCGCAGGCGACCACGGTATCGGCACCTATGACAATATTATGATTCTGTGCAAGCTTCTCCCACACAGCTGCTACCTTCTGCGCCGACAATTCCTCCACCACCTTCGCAGGCTCGGTGGAGGTGATCTTTTCCTCGGTCTCGCTGACCACGACTTCAAAAGTAAGCCCGATCTGGGTCAGAAGCTCCCGCCTCCTGGGGGAGGCGGATGCCA
>CAVGMD010000014.1:15303-42442 GCA_963630275.1 Bacteroidaceae bacterium
TCTTTTTATTCATGATGTGTCTCCGGGATCAAAGTCCTGCTCTCAATGGCAGACTCTCCCGCAGCCTCCTTTGCTTTTTGAATAGCTTCCAGGCAGAAAGCATCCTGAGAGTTAAACAGCTGCTTTCCTCTCTTGTCCTGCTTCACATAACTGCCGTCGGGCTGCAGAATCGAAGCCTTCACATTATCCTTCAGCTGACTGTTCAGGATATGTAACAATTCCTCTTTCAGTTCCGGACGGTCCACCGGGAACAGGATCTCCACGCGGCGCTCCAGGTTGCGGGGCATCCAGTCGGCACTTCCGCAGTAAATCTCATAATGGTCATCGTTGGCAAAATAGAAAATACGGCTGTGCTCCAGGAAATTGCCTACGATGGAGCGGACACTGATATTCTCGCTGACTCCCGGAATCCCCACTTTCAGGCAGCAGATACCTCGAACGATCAGTTCGATCTTCACGCCTGCTGCGCTTGCTTCATACAGGGCACGGATAATATCCTTATCGCAGAGAGAGTTCATCTTCGCAATGATATGGGCATTCTTGCCCTCCAGTGCATAATTTTTCTCCCGCTCGATCAGATGCAGGAACTTATCCTTCAGCCACAGCGGTGCCAGTGCCAGTTTGTTCCAGAACAGCGGCTCCGAATAACCGGACAGCATGTTGAAGACTGCCGTGGCATCCTCGCCAATGCGCTCCGCACAGGTTAACATCCCCACATCCGTGTACAACTTCGCCGTAGCATCGTTGTAGTTACCGGTGCCCAGATGGACATATCTGCGGATGCCGTCCTCTTCTCTGCGGACCACCAGCGTAATCTTGGAATGGGTCTTTAATCCCACCAGTCCGTAGATAACATGACAGCCTGCCTTTTCCAGCATTCTCGCCCAAACGATATTATTCTCCTCATCGAAACGGGCTTTCAGTTCCACCAGTACCGTGACCTGCTTGCCGTTCTCGGCTGCCTGCGCCAATGCCGCAATGATGGGAGAATTGCCACTGACACGGTACAGTGTCTGCTTGATTGCCAGTACTTCCGGGTCTCTCGCCGCCTGACGAATGAAATCCACTACCGGCGTAAAGCTCTGGAACGGATGATGTAACAGGATATCTCCCTTGCGGATCTCTGCGAAGATATCGCAGCCAGCAGGAAGTTCCGGCGACTGCTGGGGTTCATACTTCGGAGTCTTTAAATGGTCATAGCCCTCCAGCCCGTAGATTTTCATCAGTACGGTCAGATCCAAAGGACCGTCGATCTCATAAATATTCTCCGTCTCGATGTTCAGTTCTTTTTTTATAATCTTCAACAGACGCTTATCCATGCCGCTTTCCACTTCCAGACGGATGGCTTCGCCCCACTGACGCTTCTTTAACTGCTTTTCGATCTCTTTTAACAGATCTGCTGCCTCATCTTCGTCAATGCTTAAGTCCGCATTTCTCATGATACGGAAGGGATGAGCACAGACAATATCATAGTTCAGGAACAGTTTATCCATGTTACGTTCGATGATCTCTTCCAACAGAATGATCTTGCAGTTCTTGCCCTTGGAGGGGATCCGCACCACACGGCTCAGGACACTGGGTACCTGTACAGTGGCGAATTCCAGTTCCTCGTCGCTGTTCTTCTTACGCACCATGGCTCCGATGTTCAGAGACTTGTTGCGGATCAGAGGAAACGGTCTGGAAGAATCCACTGCCATGGGGGTCAGCACGGGATACACGTTTTCCTGAAAATACTGGTCTACGTACGCAGCTTCCTCCGCTGTCAGCTGCTCATGTTCTCTGATGATGTGCAGCCCGTTTTTCTCCAGAAGTGGAAGCAGGGAACGGTTGTAGGTGGAATATTGTAGATCCACCAGTTCATGAATTGCCACATGCAGCGCTTTCAACTGCTCTGTGGGAGTCATGCCTGCAATGTCTTTTTTGGTATAGCCCGCATTCTCCATATCCTTTAAGGATGCCACGCGGATCATAAAAAATTCATCCAGATTCGATGCGGTAATGCTTAAAAATTTTAAACGTTCAAACAGAGGGATACTCTTGTCTCTCGCCTCGTTCAACACTCTGTGGTCGAAGAGTACCCAGCTCAGTTCCCGGTTGGTATAATATTTCGGATCTTTAAAATCGATTTCCATTTTGCCCTGCTGCCTCCCTTAAAATTTCTTTTTCTGCCGGATCATGGGGGTAATGCTGTACACTTCCTTGAAAAATTCCGTGCTGGTCTGGAAGAATCCCTTTTCCAGCGTAATATCTTCCTGGGTGTCCACCTTCAGGATCAGTTCATTGTCCTGTAAAACGGCCTTAACGCCCTTCATTTTCTGCTTGTGGCTGCGGTCAAGGCTGTTAGCCAGTCTCAAAATGGCGGTCAGCTTGGCAACCGTTAAGTAGCTCTCCTTGTCTAATCCCATGGGGCGTTCCTGTGCCTGCCCGTAATAGACGAAATCGCTGTGGTTAAAGCGCACCACATTTGCCACGATTTCCCGCTCCATATGGGATAATCCGATCATTTCCGTCGCCATGATAATGTCATAGGAAGCCTCACCGATATTGATCAGGCTGATGTATTTTCCACAGTCGTGCAAGATAGCGGCAAGCCGCAGATACAGGCGTTCTCTCTGCCCCATGCCATGCACTTTTTTCATACTGTCGAAGATCGTGGTTGTGATATGTTCCAGGGTATCCGCTCTCTTGCTGCTGCCGTTATAACGCTTGCTGATATTCATTGCACAGGCGATAATGTCCTCCGCAAAATCATGCTCGCCCCGGAACATTTTATTCTGCTCCGCATACTCGTAGGCAATACCGTCGCAGAGCGTTACACCAGGTGCCCAGACCAATTCCGCTCCCATCAGTTCCGCGATTCGTCTGGTCAGGATGGCACTGATATATACCAGCGGAACCTTTTCCTCCGCAATGTCCATCCGCTTCGCCAGCTCTGTGGTACCTTTGGTACGAAGGGCTTCCATCAGCTGGGAAAATGCCTTGCGGTCCACGACAGCATTGCCTTCTCCCCGCTCATGAGCTTTGCGTACCGCCCAGGGAGACAGGTAATCGTCCACAATTATGATATTTTTGATCTCACGGTCCTTGAGGTACAGCTTCTTATAATCATCCAGCTGTGCCGTGGCGAGTTCATCCACCAGCCGCTCCATCTGTGTGCTGCCCGCGTTCAGATGATTCAGCAGTTCCTGCAAACGTAATACACCAAGGCGTAAGTTTTGGGTCGATACCAGCGTATCCTTGTCAAATAGGGAAATTTGGATACTTCCGCCGCCGATGTCTAAGATCGCCGTTTTTTCCTCGATAATTCTGCGGAAGGTCTCCCCCTTGGAAGCAATGGACTTATAGTCCAGGAAACGCTGCTCGGAGTTACTCAAAGTCTCCACCCGGATACCGGTGCGCTGTTCAATCTGATCCTGAAGGATCAGGGTATTCTCCGTCTCCCGGATGGCGCTGGTGCCGTAGGCTTTGTAGGCGGTCACTTTGTAGGATTCCATGATCTGCGAGAATTCCTTCAGGGTATGGCACAAGTCATCGATTTTCTCATTGCTGATCTTCCCGCTGGCATACGTGTCCGATCCAAGGTCGATCCGCTGACGGATACAGTCGATCTCCCGCATGGTATTTTTCCCGGAGAGATCAAATATTTTCATGGTGAGTTCAAAACTGCCCACATCAATGGCAGCGAAAGTTTTTACACTCATAGGGTTCCTCACTTTCCTAACAGATAGTCTATGAACTGCTGGGCGCTTCTTCCGGACAGTCCACCGTGGGACAGTTCCCATTTATTGGCTTCCAGTAAAAGCTCCTCTTCCGGCATCTCCACATGATAGCGCTCCGCCAGAGTCTTTACGATATTCTGGAATTCCTTTTTGTTGGGAGCACCGAAATAAATGGTCACGCCGAAGCGGTATACCAGTGACAGCTTCTCCTGTACGGTATCGCTGGTGTGCATATCCTCTCTGGTCTCCTCCTTGTCGCTGTAGTTCTCACGAATGAGGTGACGACGGTTGGAGGTGGCATAAATCAGGACATTCTCCGGCTTTTTCTCCAGTCCGCCCTCGATGACAGCCTTTAAATATTTGTATTCGATCTCGAATTCTTCGAAGCTCAAATCATCCATGTAAATGATAAATTTGTAATTGCGGTTCTTGATCTGACTGATCACGGTGTTCAGATCCTGGAACTGGTGTTTGTAGACCTCGATGATACGCAGTCCCCTGTCATAATATTCGTTGGCGATTGCCTTGATACTGGAAGATTTACCGGTTCCCGCATCGCCGAACAGCAGGCAGTTATTGGCTTTTTTGCCGTTTACAAAAGCCTCGGTGTTATCCACCAGCTTCTTTTTCGGAATCTCGTAGCCCACCAGATCATCCAGCTTCACATGGGCAATATTTAAGATAGGAACGATATGTACGCCTTCCTCATCATGGGTAATGCGGAAAGATTTGTGCAGACCGAATTTGCCCACGCCGTATTCCTTGTAGAACTGGGTCAGGGTAGCCTTCATCTCCTCCGGGGTCCCATCGGCGCAGAACTTCTCCGCCAGTTCACAGATGCGGGCACAGATTCGCTTGTTGTAGACCTTACTCTCCTGCATGCTGCTGGCATAATTTTCAATCAGGGAAAATTCCGGCACCTTCAGAGTCTCCATCATAGGAGCAAAATCAAAATCATAGAATTCCTTGAAAATGCGGATGTCGTGCAGCGCCGCATCGTTGATGGAACCGGCGATTTCCCCGCGGATCTCGCAGCCGCAGCTGTAGCTGTTCTCGTTGTTCACCAGAAGATTTGCCAGATAGCAGTGCCACAGATTTCCGTGGAAACCGTAATTGCCTGCCAGATCGATCAGATCATGGATGCACTCGTAAAACAGTGCTGCCATATCTTCCGTATTGTAGTATTCGTCATCGTAATGGGACATGAGGAACGCCATATCATACAACAGCTCGCCGTCCTCAAAATCACGGTATACGATCAATTCTTTTTCTCTCATATTTCTAACCTTCTTGTTTTATACTTAAGTCCTTAATAATTGCCCAGAATCTTCATGCTGCGGGCTTCTTCTCTGAGTCCCCGCAGTGCGTTTTTCACCGCGCTGTCCGCAAGATTCCCCTCGAAATCAATGAAGAATCGGTACTCCCAGTTCCTGTCGGGAATCGGGCGGCTCTCGATCTTGGTCATGTTCAGATTGTTGTAGATAAAATGGGACAGAATGTGGTACAGGGATCCGCTCTCGTGGGGGATCTCCAGACACAGACTGATCTTGTTGGCATTTTTGCGGAAGATCTTCTGGTTCGTCACAATGATGAAACGGGTAGAGTTGCTGTCAGAATCGTTGATACCCTTTTCCAGGATTTCCAGTCCGTAGGTCTCCCCTGCATATTCGCTGGCGATGGCTGCCTGGGTCCGATCCTTGTCCTTTGCCACTTTCAGTGCAGCGAACGCATTGTTCTGCATACTGATCTGCTGCCAGTCATGGTCAGACAGGTATCTGGCGCTCTGCATCAGGGACTGGGGATGGGAATAGACTCTCTTAATCTCTTCCATCTTCGTGCCGGGCAGTGCCAGCAGGCAGTGCTCAATGGGGATCACCTGCTCACCCACGATGTAATTTTCGAATTCCACCAGCAGGTCGTAGATCTCGTTGACGATGCCCGCCGTGGAATTTTCAATGGGAAGCACCGCGAAATCCGCGCTGCCTTCGTCGATGGCGCTCATTGCATCCCGGAAGGATTCCACATGGAAGGCATTGACGTTCTCCCCGAAAAATTTTCGCATGGCGGCCTGGGAATAGGATCCTTCCGCACCCTGATAGACCACTCTGGCGCACTCGGTCTCCAGTTCGTCCACACCGATGAAGGGGAGTCTGCCCTCACTGCCATGGGCTGCTAACAACTGGTACTGCAGCTTTCTGCTCATGGACATGATCTGTTCAAACAGTTCCTCCACGCCGTGACTGTTGAAATCATTGTGGGTCAGTGCCTTGACTCCGGCGATTTTCTCCTGCTCCCGCTGCTTGTCGAATACCTTTTTCCCGGTCTCTATTTTATATTCCGCCACCTGCTTGCAGACATCCATGCGCTCCTCATAGAGATCCACGATCTGCCTGTCGATGGTGTCGATCTGTTGTCTTAACTGTGATAAATCCATGCTGTTCTCCTTATAATCCCTGTAACTATTCAGAACCCCATTCGCAAAATCGCTCTTTCAGAGCTTTCCTTTTGCTCATGTGGTTACTTCGCCCTATAAAGATTATCAAATGATCTTACGCATGCAAGCATTCGACACTCATTTGATAATCTTTACATGGCTCTGAATAGTTACATTCTATATCAATTTCACCTTGTTCGCAAGCAAGAAGCACGCTATAATATTAGATATTACATAAACTTTACACACAAAGAGGAATGACCTATGAAAGATAAAAAAGCCTTGTTTATTTTAATTCCTTTTCTTCTGTTCGTAATCGTCGTCGGGACACTTGCCATCGTGGGCGACCGAATCCCGGACAATCCCCCGGAGACAGTGGGCAACACCGCGGGCAATCTGAACAACTCCGGTTACTTCTGTGAGTACGACGGGAAAGTGTATTTCGCCAATGCTTATGACAGCAACACCCTGTACTCCATGGATCCTTCGGAACAGAATATCAAAAAGCTCGGCAATGCTTCCGTGGAAAATATTTTAGCCGGAGGAAAATACCTCTACTATTACCAGACCGGAGTTTCCGGAGATGCCGGCATCGGTGCTCTGCGGACCGCCCGTTCCTTCAATCGCTGTAAATTAAACGGCACGGATGTGACCGGACTTACTAGAGATTCCATCGTTTCCGCCCAGCTGGTGGGAAGTAACCTCTATATTATGACTGTGGATGATAACGGACCTTTATTTTATCGCATGAGGATCGACAAATCCGACAAAACGGATCTGGCAGATTACGAGATCAATCCCGCCTGTGCCGTGAACGGTACCATCTATTACAACGGTACCCAGGAAAATCATTATCTCTATGCGCTGAATACCGCTACAGACACTTCCTCCACCATATGGGACGGCAATCTGTGGTACCCCATCGCCCAGGGTGATTATATCTACTATATGGATGTGGAAAATAATTACAGACTCTGCCGTTATTCTCTGTCCCAGAACGAGGTGGAAGTCCTGACCGAAGAGAGGATCGACTGCTTCAATGTGGGATACGGCTATGTATACTATCAAGTGAATGGCGAGGAAGCATGCCTGAAATGCATGCGGGATGACGGCAGCGATTCCTGGGTCATTGCCGAGGGGAATTACACTGCCATCCATATGACTTCGCAGTATGTCTACTTCCAGATGTTCGGAGATGATTCCTCCTGGTATCATTCTCCCCTGGGAACATGGACTTACAGCAGCTTTGACACCGCCAGAGAGGCAGCACTGGATGCATTGAAAAAATAATTGTTAACCTTCTTCGATATGATTCATGCCCTGATTCAGAATGGTGATGATATGGTCATCTGCCAGTGCATAGAAAATGGTCTTGCCGTCCCTGCGGTTCTTCACCAGATCCATCTGCTTCAACACCCGCAGCTGGTGGGAAATCGCAGACTGAGACATGCCAAGCAGTGTGGCAATATCATATACGCACATCTCGGAGCATAACAATACCGACAAAATTTTTAATCTGGTGGCATCTCCGAATACTTTGAAAAATTCTGCCAGATCCTGCAGTTCCTCTTCCGGCGGCATTTTCTCATCGATCTGTCTTATGGTCTCCGGATCAGCGGACAGATAATTATTCTTTTCTTCCATTTTATTTTCTTTATTCTCCATTGCTATCCTCTGTTTACAGAAAAAACTGTGGTTATTCACGGTTAACTATATTTACTATACACTATTTCTGTGAATTCGACAAATGAAAATATTGTTGCATGCCTTCCGTCATGGTAATCGTTCCCTCATGATCGATGAACAATGCCTCCGCATCGTATTTTCCCAGGAGCTTCTGTCCTTCCTCGGATCCTAATACAAAACAGACGGTAGACAACGCATCACTTAAAAATCCGTCCTTCGTCACGATGGTAACTCCCGCCACATCGCTGCGTGCAGGGGATCCGGTCCGTGGATCCAGTATATGATGATATCTGACACCATCCACTTCCACATAACGTTCATAGCCTCCTGATGTGGATACGCAGTACCCTCCCTCTAGTGTGAGAATCCCCACACTTTGCGACGGATCCAACGGATCTGTCACCGCGATCTGCCAGGCTCCGCCCTCCGGTTTGCTTCCATAGGTCAGGATGCTGCCTCCCACAGAGATCACGGCACCGCTTACCTCCGGACGTTCTTCCAGTGTCCCACGGATCTCATCCAGTGCCACACCTTTGCCTACGGCACCCAGATCCAGCTGCATTTCTGCGGGGATACTCACCAGGGCTCCGTCCGCCTGCTGTTCCAGTCCGATCTTCTGCCAGCCAGCAGTGGTAAGTGCCTGTGCAATCTCCTCCTGCCCCGGCAGTTCATAGTCCTGCGGATCATCGGCTGCCGTCCAGGTATCAATATCCCACAGTCGGCTGAGCCCACCGATGCTCACATCAAAAGCGCCACCTGTCTGTTCCGAGATCTGCAGGCACCGTTCCAGCCAGCCTGCCATCGCAGGGGAGACCTGCATCTGGCCTTCTCCGGCGGCTGCATTGATCTGCGCCACTTCCGCACTCTCCAGGCGCCAGGAGAGTTCGTTTTGTTCTAAATCGTTTAGTTTTTGTAAAATATCGTCCGTTATCTTATTATCTGTTTTACCTTTCGTTGTCATCGCAGAATTTTCAGTCACATAAACGGTCTGGGAAATGACGGTTCCCATGGCAGTATTTATGCTTTTTTCACACTCGGTCTGCTGTCCGCAGCCTCCCAGGAAGAACGCGGAAATCATTGTAAAAAGCGCTGCCCAGCACATCGCCCGGGACGTTTTCAAATACTTCTTCATTTTTTACATTCCTTTTGCTATACTGTTCTCATCGAAAGGAGTTCCTTATTCCTATGAATGTTTCCATGAATGATCGAAAAAAAGCAGTTCTACTTACAGCAGTTCTGCTTATAATAGCCATCCTTTGCGGGATCCGGATCTATGCGGTCTCTCACCGTTCCCCAGAAAGCGGTCAGGCTCTCTATGCCGACCTCTATCAGAACGGAGAATTATTGCAGACCATCCGCCTGGACACAGTAATCGGTGAATATACTTTTGATGTTCCCGGAGAAAACGATGCCACAAATACCGTCTGCGTCCGTCCGGGCAGCATTGCCATCGTCTCCGCGTCCTGTCCGGATCAGATCTGTGTGCATCAGGGATTTATCAGCACCTCCCTACTCCCCATCACCTGCCTGCCCAACCGGCTGGTAATCCGGGTAAGAGAAGAAGCTGCTGTTTTGGATGACACGACGCTTGTCCCGGACGGCGTGACCTATTGATACCTATAAAGACACGGAGATTTTTATGAAAACACCCATAAAAAAACTAACGACGCTTTCCCTGTTAGCCACCATTGCACTGGCGCTGTATGCCGTGGAAAGCGCCCTGCCCCCCATCGTCCCTATCCCGGGCATCAAACTGGGGCTTGCCAATATAATAACGCTTGTTGTTCTATGGAAATATTCCGCAAAAGACGCTTTTTTCGTGCTTCTGGTGCGGATCTTTTTAGCGACCCTGTTCTTCGGTCAGGCAATCAGTCTCCTATACAGCCTCTCCGGTGGTCTCCTGTGCCTGCTGGCAATGGTACTCGTAAAACGCCTTTTGCACGGGCATTACCTGTTCCTTGCAAGTATGACCGGGGCTGTTTTTCATAATCTGGGACAGATCGGGGTTGCGTTTTTACTGACTTCCGTTCCCGCCGTGCTTGTCTATCTGCCGTTTTTACTATTAAGCGGTCTGGTGACCGGATTGTTCATCGGTCTCTGTGCCCGCTTTACGCTTCGTTTCCTTCCGTAAGATCCACGGGGAGCTCCGACAACATCTGTGTTACAGTCTTGTGCGTGATGGGATGACGGAAGTTCGGTGCCAGTTCACACAAAGGCTTCAGCACAAAATAACGGTTCTCCATATCTATATGCGGAATCACCAGATTCTCCGAGCTGTAGATCAGATCATCATAAAAAATAATATCCAGATCCAGCGTCCGGGGGCCCCAGTGAATCTTGCGTTCTCTTCCTTCGGAAGCTTCGATTCTGTGCAATTCCTGCAGCAGTTCTTCCGGTGTCAATAATGTCCGGATCTCAAACATTCCGTTTACAAAGTTATCCTGTTCCACACCGCCGTAGGGCAATGTTTCCAACAGTTCCGATACTTTCGTAATCTGAATATCCTTATGCTTCTCCAGCCGTCCCAGCGCTTGCGCGATATGCTCTCTGCTGTCACCCATATTGGAACCCACGGCAATATAAGCCTCATGCCATTCTCTGTGGATTGCCACAGACACGCTGCCAAAGGGTAACGGAATCGGTGCTTCGGGCTTACGGATCTCCAGATCCAGTCCCTGTACCAGCGGAAAATGCTGTAATACTTCGTACGCAGTCCGCTCCGCCACCGTTTCAATCAACTGAAAAGTATGCTGCTGCAAGAACTCTGTGATAAACTGGCAGACCTCTCCGTAATTAGTGGAAAAGCTCAGATCATCCGCCAGTCCCGCCGGACGGGTATCCGTGTACAGCGTGGCATTCACATAAAAATGCTGTCCTTTTTCATTTTCTTCCGGATACACGCCGTGATGCGCATATACTTCCAGTTCTTCAATACGGATCTGGTCCTTATAATTACCGTTTTTCATCTGCTGCCTCCGCTTTTTAGTTTCCGCTGTTTAAAATAGCTTCACACATTTTAATGGTGCGGACATTTTCCTTCACATCATGTACCCGGACGAACATGCATCCCTTCTGCACGCCGAACATAGTGGTCACAAGCGTTCCCTCCACTCTCTCCATCACCGGCAGATCCAATGTCAGTCCGATGACAGACTTACGGCTGCATCCCAGCAGTAACGGATAGCCAAACATATTCAGTTCTTCCAGGCAGTTGATGATCTCCAGATTATTCTCATAGGTCTTGCCGAAGCCCACACCGGGATCTAAGATGATCTTCTCGTCCGCGATGCCTGCCGCTTCCGCCAGGTGGATTGTATCTGCCAGATCCGCTGCCACATCCTGCATAAAATTCCGGTAATCCGCTTCCTTGCGGTTGTGCATCAGACAACAGGGCAGACCGCTCTTGGCAATAACCTCTGCCATACGCTTGTCATATTTCAATCCCCAGATATCGTTGATAAGATCCGCACCCGCACGGATCCCCGCCTCTGCCACACCGCTTTTGTAGGTGTCCAGGGAAATGGGAATATCAAAATTTGCCTTCACCGCCTCTATCATGGGCACGACTCTGGCGATCTCCTCGTCGTCGGATAGCAGGGTATAACCCGGTCTGGTGGATTCTCCGCCGATATCCACAATGTCCATTCCCTCGGCGATCATTTCTTCCACATGCATCAGTGCCCGGTCTCTGTCATTCCACTTGCCTCCGTCGGAGAAAGAATCCGGAGTCACATTCAGGATCCCCATTACATAAGTATGTCCCTTGGTCTGAAACTCTCTGTTGCCAATCTTCATTTGTTTGCTCCCCATGTTTTTATTATTTATGCTGCCCCCCGACCCTTATCAATACTTAATAGTCAGGTTCTTCTTACCGTCTTTCCAGTTACAATCCTTCTCTGCATCGCAGGCAAAGCAGGCACGGCTTGCCTTGTCCGCCCGGTACAGAATGCCGTTTAAGTTCTTTTCCTTCGCTGCCTCGGGATCTCTGTGCCTGGAGATTGCAGTTACAATAACACCTGTTTCTTCATTATTGAATCCACAGTCCTGAAGGATCTTAGGTGCGATCCGGGCACCGGCCTGCTCATGTGGGGTGCCATTCTCGTACTGTTCGTGCTTCCCGCAATCATGGAGCAGCGCCGCCGCATAGATCCATTCCCGGTCGATCTTAAGCCCTTCCTCCAGCGCTATGATTGTCCCAATCCGGGCTACATCCAGAAAATGTACCATACTATGACGGCAGAAGCGTCTGTCTGCTTCTGCCGCATTGTTTCGTCCTAAATGATATAAAAATAAAGCGTGATTTAATATTTTATCAATTCTATCCACAGGAGTTCCTCCATTTCCATCCGGTCTCTCAGCAGATTTCTTTGGCATCCGTAGTCTCTACCGGTTCACCAGCTGTAAGAATCTGTCCTGCAATTCCTTATTCTCTGCGAAGACTCCCCTCGTCACCATGGTGACCGTCTGGCTGCCGGGCTTTTTGATCCCGCGCATGGTCATACACATATGCTCCGCTTCCAGCATTACCATAACCCCCTGGGGTGCCAGATATTTCATGATATCGTCTGCGATCTGCGCCGTCATCCGCTCCTGGAGCTGTAATCTTCTGGCATAGACCTCCACCGTCCTCGCCAGCTTGCTCAGTCCCACGACCTTGCCATTTGGAATATATGCTACATGAGCCTTGCCGTAAAAAGGCATCAGATGATGCTCGCACATAGAATAGAAAGTGATATTCTTCTCCAGAACCATCTCGTTATTGTCTACGGAAAATACCTTTGACAGATGCTCTCCCGCATCCTGATCCATGCCGCCGCAGATCTCTTCATACATCCTGCCAATCCGCTCCGGTGTCTCCTTCAGTCCTTCTCTATCGGTATCTTCCCCGATTCCTTCCAGTAAAAGCTTTATCGCTTCCTGTACTTTCTTCTGATCTACCATTTTCACCGCTTCACTTTCCGTGTATTCCTCTGTGCCTGTCTCTTCTCCATAATCTTCAGGATCCTTCCCAGATACGAAAGGGATCCAAAGCACAATATCACATCGTCCCTGCCTGCCAGCAGATGGCCGAGTTCCACCGCCTCTTCCAGACTATCGACCGCCGTCACATTGGGGTGTACCTTTGCGGCCTCCTGTGCCAGATCATAGGCGTGCATAGCTCTCGGATTCTCCGGAGGTGTCACCGTGAGAATCTGATCCGCATACTTTTCCGTCAGTGCGATCACACGATCCACTTCCTTGTCCTTTAGCATTCCCATTATATAGATAATTCTTTTATTTGTAAAATAGAATTCTATGGAATCCGCAAGTTTTGCCGCTGCATCCTCGTTGTGCGCACCGTCAGTGATAAATAACGGGTGTTCTTCCAGTATTTGCAGCCGTCCGATCCAGGTGGTCTCCTTCAGCCCCTTTCGAACAGCACTCTCTTTGATCTCATAACCGCATTTTCCCAGTGCCTGTACCGCTTCTACCGCCAGCACAGCATTGGCTACCTGGAATTTTCCCGCAAGAGTGATCTCTAGCTTTTTATAATTCCCATAATCGAAAGTCTGCTTTTTCAGGCCGTATTTTACATGCTTAGCATGTGCCACATCCGCGATGGCCAGGGTACATCCAAGCTCTACCGCCGTCTGCTCCACGACTTTCTGTGCCGCTTCCTTCTGCCGCATGGACACTACCCGGCATCCCGGTTTACAGATTCCGGCTTTGTGAGCAGCAATCTCTTCCAGGCTGTTACCTAAAAACTTCATGTGATCCATACCGATGGACGCCAATACTGCCACCTGTGTAGTGGTGATCAGATTCGTAGCATCCTCTCTGCCACCCATGCCGGTCTCCAGCACAACGATATCACACTGTTTCTCCCGGAAATACCAAAAAGCCAGCGCCGTCTCGATCTCAAAGGGGGTCGGATGATGAAAACCCTCCTGCACCATTGCCTCACAATGTTCTCTGATCATTTCCAAACCTTCACACAGATCTTTATGGGTGATCTTCTGCTTTCCGATTTGGATTTTTTCACAATATTCAATAATAACAGGTGATATATATTTTCCAACGCGGTATCCGGCAGCCTGTAAGATACTGGAAATATAGGCAAGTGTGGAACCTTTTCCGTTGGTCCCCGCAATATGTACGAATTGCAGGTTGTCCTGCGGATTCCCCAGTCTCCTGCACAGTTCTCTGATACTGTCCAGTCCCGGAACAATGCCGTAGGTTCCCACTTTTTCCATATATTCCATTGCTTCCTGATAGTTCATAGCTTCTCTCCCGTATCATACGCTGAAAAATTCATATACTAAGTCCATGAAAACACCAAAATCTATCGCAAACTCTTTTAAAACCGTCGGCAGGAACTTCCTGCTATGCGGACTGTGCGGCTGGTGCATGGAGATCCTGTTCACCGCGCTGCATTCCCTGAAACGCAGGGATCTGCACCTTACCGGCAATACTTCCCTGTGGATGTTCCCCATCTACGGCTCCGCCTGCCTGCTGGCGCCCTTCAAACGGCTTTTTCAACGCCTGCACATCAGTCGTCCCAGGCGCGGACTGTTCTATATGGCAATGATCTTCACTGTGGAATATCTCAGCGGACGCTTTTTATGGAAGCACAATCTCTGCCCCTGGGATTACGTGAAAAGCCGTTTTCACATCCGCCGCATCATCCGGCTGGACTTTGCTCCCTGGTGGTTCCTGGCAGGGCTCTTCTTCGAGCGGATCCTGCACTGATCCGTGTCAGGGCATCAACATTGCTTTATTGCATCATTGCATGGCTTCTGCCAGCATACGCTCCTCGTGAGCCTTTTTATCCCGCACCATTTTCTTCATAAGGAAATGATAAGCGATCCACAGGAAAATTCCCGCTGTCAGCCATGCGCTGGCATTGGCGAAGCATACCCCCACATAACTCATCAGATGTGCTGCTATGAATGCCACAATACCACGGCTCACCAGCTCCACGACTCCACCCATCATAGGTATAAATCCGAAACCACAGCCCTGCAGTGCATTTCGGAAGATAAAGATCATTCCCAACGGAATAAAGAATACTCCGCAGATCGTAATGTACGTTCTCGCATAACCGCATACCATCTCGATCTGTTCGGAGATAAACAGCGGTACAATATAAGGAAGTGCCAGATATACCATACCGTAGACGATCACTGCATAGACACCGGACATGATGTTGGCGACCTTCACACCCTTCCGGATCCGGTCCAGATCATTGATACCGCGGTTCTGTGCACAATAGGTTGCCATCGTCACACCCATCGCAGAGAAGGGCTGCGTTACCAGCTGCTCTACCTTGCAGGATACGGAATAAGATGCCACCACCGTAGACCCTAACAGATTCAGTGCGGCCTGTACCAGAATGGTACCGATGGCTGTAATGGAAAACTGCAGTGCCATGGGAATGCCAACGATCAACTGATTTTTCACACACTGTTTCTCCAGTCTGCAATGCTCCAGTCGGATATGCAGGGTCGGAACACTCTTAATAATGTAGATCAGGCACAGCACACCGGACAGTCCCTGGGAAATAATCGTAGCATAAGCAGCTCCTCCCACTCCCATATGACCATACACGATCAGTACATAGTCCAGCACGATATTCACAACTGAGGCAATCACCAGCAACACCAGCGGTACTACGCTATTGCCAATGGCACGAAGGATACTTGCCAGCAGATTGTAGAGAACATTACAGGCAATTCCCGCACAGATAATCATGATATATTCTTTCGTCATATCAAAAATATTATCCGGTGTATTCATCATCCGTAAAAGCCCATCCATGCCTGCCATACTCACTGTCGTCATCACAATGGTCACAATTACTGACAGGATCACCGCACTTCCGATACTTTTGCGCATGCCTTCCCTGTCCCCGGCGCCGAAACGTTGCGCCGTCAGCACTGTGAACCCGGTGGTCAGTCCCTGGGTAAAACCAAGGATCAGAAAGCTCACTGATCCGGTGGCTCCTACTGCCGCCAGGGCATCCACGCCCACGAACCGTCCGACGATGATGGTATCCACCATACTGTACAGCTGCTGAAAAATGTTGCCTATGATAATTGGAATAATAAATTTTACAATCAATTTGGAAGGGCTGCCCTTCGTCATATCAAGTTCCATATATCTCTTCTCCCGAAAAGACAGGACCCCGCAAGGTCCTGTCTCACATACTTCATTTATCGTATTCAGAACCCCATTTTCAAAATTGGCTCTGCAAGGCTTGCTTCTTTTCAGTAAAATTCACTCCGGTTTATGCCTGATGAAATAAGCTTACTGATTACAGCATATCACAAGATCCTGCATTCGTCCATTTGAAAATAGGTACCAAATAATTTATTTTTTCTTTTTAACATACACTGCCATTCCGCCAGCCAAAGCCAGTATGATAACAATCAGTATCCAGATCCAGCCAGTTGACTTTCGGATCTGCGGTTCAGCTACAGTATTTTCTGCATCTGACTGCACTGTTTCGGTGACTGCCGTATCAGTTTCCATGGATTTCTGCGATATTACCAGCAGATAATCAGATGCATGCTCATAGCTCAAATCTGCCCAGCCACTGTCGGTTACCTGACCGCTGGTTACATACTCCATGGTGGAGGTATCCGGATTATAGTAGAACAGATTAGCATATTTTCCGATTCTGTCTACTCCAAGACGAACAGACAACACTGCTGTCATGCCAAAGCTGCCGTCATGTGCAAGGGAAAGAGGAATATATTCCTGTCCTGCCGCTGTTTCTTCCATCAACTTTGTCGGGATAACAGTTGTATTCCTTTCAACACCAAATTCAATATCGCCTATGTTCTCCGTTATGGTCTGACCGTTAATTTTCCAGACAACATCTTCTTCAACCTCTAGCCACAGAGAAATTTTAGTTCCCCTTATCAGCTCCAGAATATCAGCTGGTACTAACGTATTTCCGTTCATGGAAATTATAACCTTCTGTTCACCGCTGTCAGCCATAGTCTCCTTTATTTCGGAAATATCATTCTGGATGTTCTTCCAGCCGGATGTCTGGACTGCTCCGGAATCGTCGATTCTCTCCGGCTCATTATTCTTAGCTACCACATCCTGCGCCGGTGTCTGTGTTGCAACAGGCTTTTTAACTGCAGAAGGTGTCTGAGTTACTGTGGGTGCTACCGTCGTAGCCACAGGTGTAGCACTGGGTAATGCTTTACTGTCAGCTTCTGTACTGTGACCCGAATTACTATTGGATGTATTCTTGTTTTGCTCGGGTGCGCTGGTCGGCTGTGGTGTCGCTGTCGGACTTACTGTCGGCTCTACCTGTTCTGTCACCTTCGCTACAACGATAAAGCTAACTTGTACTGCTCCGGAAGTAGCAGAATTAGGAGCAATCGTTACCGTAATACTGCCGTCTTCCCCTGCTTCCATATCCTTGTATACCAGTGTTTCCGGTGTTGCATTCTTGTAACTGTATTTTTCCGTTACAAGCTGATCATTAATCTTAATATCCGCATATCTATTTCCACTATACCAGCTGGAAGGATCATACATTCCTACATAGATGTTGTATTTTCCTGCCTCCAGATCAAACCGATAACTGATGCTGTCTGTCTTGGATGACGCATAACGCATGCTCTGGTAAAGATCCTCTGTTGTACTCCGAAGCTTTCCTGCTGCACCTACGTAGCCAAATCCCGTTTCTTCGCTGTACGTTCCATCATACTGTTCTACTGTATGTTTGAGAGTACCAGCAGTAGACAGTTCCTGCATTATTGCCGTATAGTCCTCACTGACAGGGGCGTTGGAGGCATTTACAAAATATACAGCGTTTTTAGGACATACCAACATTTCTGCAGAAATTTCCGTATTGCCGCAATCTGTCAACTTACCACTTACTGTGGATGTTCCGATCGTCTGATATGAGCTTTCCTCCCAAACTACGCTACTTTCCACTGTCTGTCCCTTGTAGATTACTGTTACCTTCTTAGGCAAATTGCTGCCATCTGTCCAAGTCACTTCCGGCAAGTCGGTCTTTACCGTTACAGGGAGCAGTTCATCCAGATCCTCAGTCTTCCAGTTGCTGTAATTCAAAATAGAAATGGTATGCTCTTCTGGATTCACCTGCATCGGCAGCCAGACTGTACGGCTGTCAGACAGCTTATCTCCATTCCAGCGATCTCCCATGTAAATAAACTTTCCACTCTCAGCATCCAGCGGGAAAATATAGGTTACCTGTGTATCAAAGCACTTACCGGTATCGTTTCGGGCCGGATTTCCTACCTTTTCCCAACCTGATAAAATATTCTGGCTGCGATAATAGATATGTGCAGTGCTGTTCCAACCGTCAGTACCACTGGTAATCATGTAATACCAACCGTCGTACTTGAACAGTGCCGGTGCTTCCCTGCTACTATCAGATACCAGTCTTGCTGCCATCTGTGTATTTGTCGCTGTATTACCCTTCGCAGCAGGTCCTGTATACTCACTGTTCAATAGAGACGCATACAGCTTGGCATTCATTTCACTGGAATAGATCACATAAGCATCCTTTGCCCCATCTTGATCTGCATCCACATCATCCACAAATACCGTCATATCCCTTGCTTCGCCTAATCTCTGTGCATTCAGGCTCTCGTCATAATTCATACGGGTCATGTTTACCAGTTCAAAGGGACCAAACGGGGTATCGCTGACTGCAAAACCTACCATCGCACGGCTGTAACGGCTGGCGTCGCAGTCCCCCTGCATGCCATTCTTCACCCAATTATACAATTTTTCATTATTGTACAAGGGACCGTCTGCATGGAAAATAATGACAAACTTTTTAGTTTTTTCATTGTAAACCATCTTTGGTCGCTCGGTAATACAATAGTTACCGTAAAGACCTTCAAACGCAAGCTGTAGTCTGGATACTGTCTGTGTCCCTTGTGTAGTGCTGTCGGGATATAAAAAACTTCCAGCTTCTACCTGTGTTTCATCATAGCTCTTTGCAGTCCACGTAATATCGTCTGCATCAATAGGAGCTTTTTCAAATTCGGTAACATATGCTCTTAAGAACTGCTTTACTTCCCTGAACTGTTCCTCGGTTACGCCATCCGGTGCTTCAGACAATCTGCCCCATGCCTTGAGCTGTTCAAAATTGGTACTGCTTAACTGCATGGCAGGATAACTCTGTGTCGTTCCGGTTCCGTTTGCACCTGCGGAGGAAGTGATTGCTTTCTCGGAGGATGCTTCTATAGGAAGGATGCTGTTTTGCAGATACAAAACTGTTCCTCTATCTGTCCAGTTATAGAGGTCTGTGGAAACATAACAGCGTACACCATCTACCGGTCTGGTATTGTTCGTCTTGTCCTCACCATACCACAGGTATACAGTCTTACCCTCAGTAATGATACCGTCACCATCCAGATCGATATTTACACAACCTTCTCCTGTTCCTTCCTTCATGGCTGTAGCAGAACCACCGTGTGCCTGCATTGCCGTACCATCCGTTGCGCGGATTACGCTTCCGGTAGTACCGGGGATACTGTCATAAGCCTCCTGCTCCTGTGCTTCCCCTGTTCTGCATACTGCAAGCCAGCTGATCACAGGTGCCTGTGATCCCGTTGCGGTAATCGTATAGGTAACCGTCTGCTTCTGTCCTATCGAGAAGCTGTATGAATTCTGTACCGTAGTATTACTGCTGTCTACCTGAATCGTTCCTGCATCCAGGTCTACCCCATCCGCAGTTACAGTAAGTGTCATAGGTCTGGTCATGCCCCACCACTCTCTGTGTGCGGAAGTAATTGTATAAGTACCTGGCTCCAATGTAAGATCGTAGCTTAAAGTCTCTCCGGATTTGTTGCTTGCACCATAGATACCGGTAGCTGTCTTATCTCTTGTATCAGTATATGACTTTGTTCCCGCATCTGTGTCTACCAAACCCCAGGTATTGCTGCTTGTCTTTAGCTGATCTGCTACCTGATTTAACAATTCACTGCCTCTCAGAGCCTTGATTGCTGCAAAAGATTCAGTAGTTGCATTCTCATCCGGATTAGCTTTTACCATATCAATGTAGTAAACCACATTTTCAGGAACCACTTCTACCGGAACAGTCACGGAAAGCTGTGCGCCAAAGCTATTTACACCACCCTGTACCACACCAGTTACACTGGTAGTTTCATAAGCAGTTGCAAAATGTTCTGCGGTATTATTGCTCCATACAATGGCTTTGGTAACTTCCGTTCCGGCTGCAGTTTTTACCACTACATTCTCCGGCAATCCGGTAATCGTCTGTCCCTGTACTACTGCATAGCTGTCGGGGAATGTGGTCACTACGCTGACCAGTGCATTCTCATCACCCTGGGAAGCTTCATCCAAAGCATACAGAGCATCCACATTCAGTGTACCGCTCTTTACCACTACCTTTACAGTATGATTGCCCAAAGTAAGACCACTGTAGCTATAGGTCTCATAGCGATTGGATGTTGCCTTTGTCTCTGCATTTTCTTCTACTAAAACATCATCTACATAAATATCCAGCTTCGTTCCTGCGCTATTGGATCCGATAATAGCAAAGCCTGCGCCATAGACAGGAAAACTTAAGGAAGCACCGGAAGCCTTCGACACAGAAACGGTACGATACCAGTTATCCGCACTTCCACTGCCGGGATTGTCAATAGTCCAGCTTCCTTCGTAAGTTACACTATCATCCTGTCCATCTATCATGGACAGAGCATACGCAGTTCCTCCGGCAATCTTTTCTACCAGGAGATTATCATAATATACCTGCTTCCAGTTGTTGCTGATTTTAACACGACCGGAAAGCATGGGGACAGAATCCTGATAGCTTGTCACCTGTGTTCCGTCAACAAATGCCGTTATCGTGTCTCCCAGAGCAGCCAGCTTTAATGTATAGCTTCCGTCAGCACTTGCTGTCACGGTACCGTTTGCTACTGCTGTTCCCACACGGTATAGCTTCCAGGATCCTGCTCCGTTGATCTCCAGCGTATAACCGCTCTGGTTCCAGTTCATGCCAGTCTGAGTACGGATCCCCAGTCTTGCGTAGGTATCTGCGGACGCATTGGGAATCTGCACATCCAGGGAAGCCGAATAATCCATCCATCGGAAATCTCCTACAATAGTAGTCGGCTCACCGGAGTTCCACTGTCCGACGCTTGTGGAAAGCTCTGATTTTAATCTACCGTCTTCCACTATGTATGCGCCATGGGTGTCCAGGAAATATCTCGGCTCGTTTCCTCTTGCTGTGAGATAATCAACCTCACTGGTTTTTCCCGATTTAGCATTGTACTGTTCCATCTTAGGCTCTTCATCGTATTCGAAATCATCTGCATACAGCACATTGTCTGTAGTATCCTGATTCCGTCCGGTACTGTCGGTATCCAGAACAGTTCTGTCCTCATTGTGTATTTCTGTCTCGGGAGTTCTCGCGGGCGTAGTATTCAGCGTAGTTGCTGTTACCATACCATAGGCAGGAACTGTTACATACCAGCAGCCATCCTGTTGTTGTGCATCTGTGGCATTTTTCTGTAAATAACTATCTGTTGTAGTTGTCCAGATTTTTAAAGCTGCATCGGATGCCACTGCCATATCCTGTGCTGTGATTTTGAAGGTCTTTTGGTTCCGTGTGTTATTTACAAAAATAACGGAGAAATCCTTCTTATTAGGAGACGCTAGCGTCATATAGCTTGCATTTCCGTCTATTCCTGCAGTCTGATGCTCATTGTCACTGGAACCAAAAGAACCTGATGTTGCATTGGTAATCACACGCCAGATTTCATTCTGCGATGTGTCGGAATCCTCCCACCCGGTGACGGCAAACTGTGCAAAATGGGCTATCATATAAAGAGCCGGATCATAATGAATATAGCCGCTCCAGGGATCTCTTGCACTTAACAGCTCCTTATGTCCATACTGAATTCCTTCATAGAAAGAACCGATCGCTGGTTGGAAAATATAATGGGTTCTTCGAGAACCGGTAAAAGCATTGATAAAGCTGTCTGCCAGAGCCAACGGACTCTGATATCCGCCAATGGTGCCTCCACCATACTCGCTAGTTTTATTTTCCTGCAATTCTGTATAACCGAAGGTTGCACAACCTTCGCTGTACCATACTTCCTTATCATCCTCATCTGCCATTTTGATATAATCATCGGTAGCACTGGTACGATAATGGAAGCCGATAATATCCACCGCATTATATAAATCTTCATCGCTTCTCATGGAAGGCACGATCTGCAATGTCTTATTTTCATCCGATGCAATAATCCTGATGCTATGATATGCCTTGATTGCAGCCTCATCCATATAAGAAGGAAATTCTGTTTCTTTTTCAATTCTGTTGGCAAACCACTTTATGAAAGCTTCATTAGGATCCGTGGTCTCATTTTTATCAGGATCAATAAAATCAACAATATATCCATATTTTTCATAGGCGTCAAAAATAGTTTCCTTATACCATTTATATACTGCTTCATAACCCTGATTATTAACATTGTTATTCCACTTTGCCGATACCCATGACGGCATTTCCCAGCGTAATATACTAATCTTTACCTTAGGATTGATCTTCTTGGCATCTGCTGCCATAACAAAGCCCGGAGACCGGGAAGCATCCGCTTCCTCATCCTCATAACGCATTGTACAGGCTTCAGCGCCGGTGGAATTATTGCCATCATTACCCATTTCCATCTTGATATGAGTAAACAGAGGATAATCCCCGCCAAACAGGTATTCCATCATTGCCCAGTATTCGGTCGGATGCTCTGCCTTGTAATCCAACAGCAGATTACTGGTACTGTTGCCGTTCAACATACCGAAGCCTTTATATGTCAGACCATTGATATTTTTTGATGCACTGTCTACATCCGCACCGGAGATTACTATATTACCGTCTGTCTGCACTGTACCGTTTATTGTATCCAGTCGCTTTTGTGTCTCTGCTATAGCTTCTGCCTCTGTGGCAGCCGATTTGGTTACTACAATATTGTCATATGTGCCATTGCATAGATAACTGGTACCATAGGCTGCACCGATTCCGGCTGTGAGGTTTTCCGTCTCACTTAGCTTAAAACCGATTCCTGTGGTATCTAAAGCCTTGGCTCCATCACAATATAAAGTCACATAGCCCTGTGTAGAATCCTCCGTATATACAATAGAAAGTGCGTGCCACTCTCCTGCATTCAGAGCTGTTGACAGCGGATAATTTTTTCCTTTTTCATTCGCGCCAACCCGCAGTACAGACTGGCTCTGTGTATTCGCTGGAATCACGCGGACTGCAACCTCATCGGAAGTACCGATAAATACAGCAGCACGTTTTGCAGTTCCTTCCGATATATAATTGTATTTCATGTTAAGATTTAATGTAAACGCGTTCCTCTGGAGCAGTCCTGAAGTATCCTTGATGGTTGCTCCCGCTTTAGTAATACCACCGCTAATCCAGCCTCCGGTAACTGATAACTGTTTTCCCATACCGCTGTCTGCTTCCAGTGTCGCACCTGTAAGAACAGACAACTGATCGTTATCCTCCAGAACCTGTCCAAAGTATTCTGATTCGTTAACGCTATATAGTGCGATTCCATTTTCATCGGAAACCGACTCACCAGACTGTTCAGCGGCATCTTCTTCCACATTCTTCTTGGCTTCAGTCTCTTCGCTGGCTTCACCACTAGTCTCAGTGCCGGTCTCTCCTGTGATCTCTCCGCTGGATTCTCCTCCGGTCTCGTCCCCAGTCTCTCCACTGGATTCTCCTCCGGTCTCGTCCACAGTCTCTTCACTGGATTCTCCTCCGGTCTCGTCCACAGTCTCTTCACTGGCTTCTCCCCCGGTCTCTACGCTGGTCTCATCAGCGACATTTTCACTGATTTGTACTGTTGATTCCATTGCCAGAACATCCGTTGGCAAAGCCCCAATGAGTAATCCTGTACAAAGCAACATTGCCACTGCCTGTTTTGCAGCCTTACACCCTTTCCTTTTCATAAATAACCTCCCAACTTTATCTTCTATTACATAGTAAGTATAAAAAATAACTCTTACTGTTCAGAATGGAATAAATTATCATTTTATTTCTTTTTTATTTCAGTTATTTTTGTAAGTATTTACAATTTATGTAATTTTTTACAAAACCATGTCATTTCTAATTTTTCACTATATTTTTACATTCTTGGTCTTATTTTTGCAACTATTCTGATTGTGAATCTTATTTGTAGAATTATTACTCCTGGATGACTTTGCGCTTGATTCTCCTACTAAGAAATGCTAAGATATTATGAGCGTAACTGAACCAATATGCTTGCATAATTGGTGAACAACGAATAGGATCATGATAGTTGCGAATCATGATATTACAAATGCAAAATTACAGGAGGACAAACACATGACCGCAAAAGAATGTATCACAGGCCGCAGAAGTATCCGTCAGTTCACGGATCAGCCGGTATCTCATGAGCTTCTGGCTCAGATCGTAGAGACAGCTTCTTATGCTCCCAGTTGGAAGCATACACAAATCGTTCGTTATATCGCTGTGGAAGGCGAGAAGAAAGCAAAACTTGCCGCATGTACTTCCTCTTTCCCTAATAATGGCAAGATCATGGAGAACGCACCTATGGTCGTTGCAGTTACCGTAATCAAGGGCAGAAGCGGTTTCGAGAGAGACGGTTCCTTCACTACCGCAAGAGGCGATGCATGGCAGATGTTCGATGCCGGTGTTGCCAGCGAAGCATTTTGTCTGGCTGCTTACGAACAGGGACTTGGCACCGTGATCATGGGTATTTTCGATCAGCAGGAAGCTGCTGATCTCCTTGAGATTCCTGAAAATCAGGATCTGATCGCACTGATTCCCATCGGATATCCTGCTGAAGCACCCGTTGCTCCCAAACGGAAAGCCGTAACGGATCTGTTATCTTATCAACAGTAATTTTAAAGTCGAAGAGTTTTTCCTCTTCGACTTTTTTCTGGTCAGGGTGCTGTTTTCCTGCACCTGCATTGCCGTAAAAGCGCTGTGATGCGGCAGTGTCGTTCCTATTTTAAAATATCCATAACACAGCGCAGAAATGAGGATACCATAAAATGAGACACTTGATGAACCCACTTGACTTCTCTGTTGAGGAACTGGACAAGCTGTTCGCTCTGGCAGACGACATTGAGAAGGATCCCGCCAAATACGCCCACAAATGCGACGGCAAGATCCTCGCCACCTGCTTCTACGAGCCCAGCACCCGCACACGTTTAAGCTTTGAATCCGCCATGACCCGTTTGGGCGGCAGAGTCATCGGCTTCTCCGATGCGGCTTCCTCTTCCGCTTCCAAGGGAGAAAGTGTATCCGATACCATCCGCATCATCTCCTGCTATGCGGACATCTGCGCTATGCGCCATCCCAAGGAAGGTGCTCCCATGGTAGCCGCAGAGAAATCCCTGATTCCCGTGATCAATGCCGGTGACGGCGGACATCAGCATCCCACCCAGACCCTGACCGACCTGCAGACCATCCGCAGCCTGCACGGCGATCTGAATAATTTTACCATCGGTCTGTGCGGTGACTTGAAATTCGGTCGTACCGTACACTCCCTGATCAACGCGCTGGTACGTTACGAGGGAATCAAATTCATCTTCATCTCTCCCGAGGAACTGAAGATTCCCGACTATGTCACCGATATGCTCCGCGAAAAAGGCATTCCTTTCCAGGAAGTCATCCGTCTCGAAGATGTGATGCCGGAGCTTGATCTCTTATACATGACCCGTGTACAGAAGGAACGTTTCTTCAACGAAGAAGATTACGTCCGTCTGAAAGATTTCTATGTACTGACCAGGGAAAAAATGGAACTGGCGAAACCCGATATGCTGATCCTGCATCCCCTTCCCAGAGTCAATGAGATCTCCGTGGAAATCGATGACGATCCCAGAGCCGCTTACTTTAAACAGGCACAGTTCGGTGTCTATGTCCGTATGGCTCTGATTTTGACTCTGCTGGGTCTGGCATAAGCAGCCAACGAGCAACAAACTATGGCTGAACAATAATTTTTCACACGCAATTTTTACCTGCGGAGGGACAATGTACCCGTAAGCTGCAGGTTATGAGAAAGGCATGGTATTAAAATGTTAAATGTAGGAAAAATCGAAGAGGGTTTCGTCCTCGATCATATCAAAGCCGGAAAAAGTCTCTCTATCTATGAGCATCTTCAGCTGGATAAGTTGGACTGCACCGTTGCTATCATAAAAAACGCCCGCAGTGGAAAAATGGGTAAAAAAGATATTTTGAAAGTAGAATGTGACATCGACATGCTGGATCTGGATGTACTGGCATTCATTGACCATAATATCACCGTCAACGTGATCAAAAACGGTGAGATCGTAGAGAAGAAGGAACTGATTCTTCCCAAGCAGATTAAAAATGTCATTAAATGCCGCAACCCCAGATGTATCACTTCCATCGAGCAGGGCCTGCCTCATGTATTTGTCCTCTCTGATGAAAAAAAAGAAATCTACCGCTGCAAATACTGCGAAGAGAAATACAGTGAAAGCTAAAGAGACATGCTAAAAGAGCCATCACAGATGGCTCTTTTATTTGTAGTTATTACATTCCTTTTCCCCTTTGGTGTACCCAGTATATATCTTTACTCTATTGAATCTGTTTCCGTAATATGGTTATAAACTGTTCCAGCGGCACCGGTCTGGAATAATAATAGCCTTGCTGCCAGGTGGCACCGAAACGGCTTATATAATCGCAAACCTCACGATCTTCAATACCTTCAATACATGTCTCGATATGCGTACGCTTAGCATAATCCACAATAGACTGCACCATAGCCTGATTCTGGGGCTTATGACGGATATCGCGGATAAAGCTCATATCCACCTTCAGTTCATCAAATGGTAGTTCAAGTGCCAGACTTAAGGAACTGTTGCCGGTTCCAAAATCATCGAGTGCCACCTTAATACCATAGGAATGGAAGAAGTCCACTTCTCTCCGCAAAAACTCTATATCCAGATTCCTGCAGCGCTCGGTCAGCTCCAGACACAACGTTCCCGGATCCGCACCTGTCTCATTTAAGATATCCATGACAGCAGACCGAAACTCATGCCGTTCTAACTGTGCTGCCGCGATATTGACATTCACAAAAAATCCAGGTACTTCCTGACGTAATTTCTGTACATCTGTCAAGGCTGTTCTAAGAATCCAGTTGCCAAGATCAAAAATACAGGGATCCTGCTCAAGCCATTCCATAAACACACTGGGGGATATCATCCCGTACGGTTCCATCTCCCATCTGAGCAGTGCCTCCATACCACAAATTGTTCCCGTCACGGTATCTGCTATTGG
>CAVGMD010000015.1:0-40762 GCA_963630275.1 Bacteroidaceae bacterium
GAACAGTAATGAGGCTGTGGAAACCTATAGCGGGGAGATTGGTGCAGAAGATTATAAACAGAGACCCAGGATGCTGCGGGGAGCAAAGATCCTGCATGATAAAATACAAGGAAAAGCAGGGAAGATGCTCCTCTGGGCTCCGCATGCGTATCAGTACGGATACCTTCAGAGTGGGGCTCCCAAGCCGTGGAAACGGGGTGTACCCGGAGAGGTTTATAGCAGAGATGGCAAAAACTACATGCTTACCATGACGACACAAAATATGGCGGAAACAAATGCAAACTGGTATTCGCAAATGGCAGAGATCCTGGGAGAGGATACAGAGGTACTTCCAGTATGTCTGGGATATTGGGAACTCAAAAAACAATGTGGCTTATCTGTGAATCCTTATCTGGCTCCGGAAGAAGGCGGAGATTACGGACACCAGAATAATATAGGAAACTATATCGCGGCTTGTTTGTTGTATGCGGAGGTGTTCGAGGAAAGCCCGGAAGGATTGGGAATTCCCGTATCCCATACCTTTGGAATGCCGGGAGGAAGAGTGACTGAAGAGCAAGCACAGATCATTCAACAAGTTACCTGGAAGGTATACAATGAATGGAAAAAGAAAAAAAGCCCAACCGAGTAATCCCGGTTGGACTTTTGTATAAAGATTGTTAGGGTTTACGCACTCAGATCCAGATTCCGTCCAATCAGCATGGCAGCATCTGCAGATTTCTTGTTCTGTTGGTAAGGATTGCCCTCGTCGCTGTAGTTGATCTTGGTCGAGGTGGTGCCACCGGCGGTGTAGACGGTACCGCATTCGGGGCATACCGCAGTCCGCAGGGACACGGTGGCGGAGAGAACTTTGCCGTTGTTCTGTGCCGCCTTGTTGTAGGCATTGGTCACATGCTCCTGCTCATGGGCGCGCACCCTGGAGGCGGAAGCCTGTGGAGATATATGGGATGCAGATTTGAAGGAGACCATTTCATCGGAACCGTCCTGATATTTGCGGTTTTTGCAGGTCTCACATTCTGCGGGAGAAGATTTCCTGCTGGGCTTTTCCACATCGGATTTTCCGGGATTAACCACAACACCCTTATCCTCGGATTGCGCGGAAGATGCTGTGCCGGTAGAATAACTGTATCCGTAATTACCGGGCAGACCATAATTATTATAATTACCGATTCCGTAAATACCTGCCATCGAAGTTCTCCTTTCTGCGTAGTGTTTTCATTCACTGTTTCAATACTCTTCTATTTGCCCTCATTGTAGCACCTGTATCCGGTGAGGGCAAGTCAGGAATGCTGAAAAATTCGTTCAACCTCCGAAATCACGGAGGTCGTACCCAATATTACAATAGGATCCGAAAAGGAACCCGCCAGCGTCATTGCATGTTTCACGGAATCTGTCCATTCCGTGCCAATGCCCTCTCCCGTCAATGTCTCCTGCTGTTTTTTGGAAAAATGATAGTGGGGATTCACGGATCTGGTGAGGATAATCCGGTCAGCCATATCCTTCATGGACCGGGCTACTCCGGCATAATCCTTATCCTCCGGAATCCCCACAATAACAGTACAATTCGAAATCCCCAGATATCGCAGAACTTCTTTTACATTCTCACAGCTGGCGGAATTGATGCAGGCATCCAGCAGAACAAACGGATCGGAACGCAAGACTTCCATACGTCCCGGCCAGTGCAGCAGAGACAGATTTTCCCGGACGGCGGGCATGGAGAAAGTCATGGATTCCCGGCAAAGATCCACCATGACATCCACACATACAGCCAGTGCCAGTGCACAGTTTTTGGCCTGATGTTCTCCCAATAACGGAATCTGTAAATCCGGATAAATGTTATCTCCAATCACCACATCAAATTGCATGCCGGAACGGGTATAGTGGATATTTTCCGCATGAAAATCCCGACCGTAGATTTTACAGGGAACATGCAGAGCCTCGGCACGATCCATCAGTACCCTAAGCACTTCCGGTTCCTGCTCCGCAAAATAAGCGCACTTCTGCTCTCCGGTTATGACATGGGATTTATCTTCTGCAATGGCAGTCAGCGTATCTCCCAACTCTCTTGTATGTTCCAGAAAAATCCGGTTGATTACGGCATAATCATGTTGGATATTGTTCACATCATCATATTTCGCACCTTTTCCGCATTCAAATACATTAAATGAGGTCTGTTTTTCCGAAAAATAAGTCAGTGCCAGATCCGCCTGGATGCCCATGGGGCTGACACATACCGACTCCGGCAGATCGGAGGCAATGTCCAGAATCTCCGGCCGAATTTCTGCCATCAGACGGCAAAAGTCGGCTTCACCGATCATGGTATTATTGATGAGGAAGCGCTCTCTGAAATCAGTAATATGAGGACTGGTCATCAGCCCTACGGTAAAATTTGTCTGCAGGATCCGGGAGATCATATTGGCGACGGAGCCCTTTCCCTTACTTCCGGTGACAACGACGCAGGGAGTGCCGGATTTGCTCTGCAAAAGCGCTCGGGTCAGCTCCGGATGTCTTTTCCGGGCATCCTTTGCGGCGTAATCCTGGTGCGCGGCAGCTTTCAGATAAGAAGCGTAGACGAAATCCTCCGCTTCTTTTGTATTATGAAATACTTGAAATTCAGAAAACGCGGAATTTGATTCCGTTTCCATCGCAGACACCTCCAAATCTCCAAACTATTGTAAATTACCCGGCAAAATCCGATTGAATCGTCTCCAAAATCCGCCTTGCTACGTTACTGCCGGAGGCTTTTTCAATACCTTCCAGTCCCGGCATGACATTGATCTCACAAAAATAAGGTTTCTCTTTGCCAAAAAGCAGGTCGATTCCCAAAAAATCCAGCCCGGTCTGTTCATAAATATCCCGGGCGATGGTACGGATGGCAGGGGTGATCTCGAAAGGCTCCACGGAAGCTCCCAAAGCTACATTAGCGCGGAAATCCCCTTGGGATCTGCGCTGCATACATGCCACAGCTTCCCCGCGGATACTGTAGAAACGCATATCTCTGCCATAGCTTTCGGAGATAAATTCCTCGAAGAGCCATTCTTTTGATGCCGGATAAGAGGAGGACAGCTTTTCATAATCCTCCCGGTTCCGGATACAGACGATCTCCTCTCCCATGGAGCTTTCCAGCCCTTTTCCCACAAAGGGGAGCTCCAGCTGTTCTACAATCGAAGCAAAAGGCAGCAGGGAAGTCCCCAGGATATATTTCGGTACCAGAAAAGCCTCGGAACGAAGTCTCCGTACCTGTTCGAACTTATTAATATAGATATTATAGGCAGTTAAGGGGTTATAGCTTCTGGCAGCAAGTGCATTGATGGCATCCTTCTCCTGCCCCCATTTGTAGCGGTTTATCACGAAATCCCGGTGTTCCAGCAATTTTCCGCAATTAATAACACCTTCCGAAGTAATCATAGTATCATGGATTCCCACAATCTGCAGATCAACATCCAGGGCAGCGGCCTCCGTCACCAGCCGGTTGCAGGTGTACGCATTGCTCATTATATTATATTTTTCAATCAGAAATCCCTTAAGCACTGTAAATTACCTCACAAAGACCGTATTCTCATGGTTAACATATCAAAATGCTATGAAAATAGCAAGAGAAAGCAGTTGCCTTTTCTCCCGCCGATGTTAACAGGTTTCAATGAAACACACCTCCAAATCAAAAAGTCTATTCCGGCTGAGCCAAAACGATATGCCTTATTAATCAAGAGGCGCGAAGCACCGCATTTTTAGAGGTAAATGTCAAGTACTTTTTGAAAAAAAGGTGGAGAAAAAATAAAAATGGAATCTCAGAATCCAAAGAAATACAGGCTTAAAGATTCCGAGAGACTATAAAATACTTGGGGAGAAGTAAAATCTTCTATTGAAAAACAGACAGTACCCTGATTATAATTAAGAAAAAGCAAGAACAAATACGAACAAAGGAGACACACAATGAAATTACTCGAAGAGCGTATCCGCAAAGACGGAACTGTAAAAGCGGGAAATGTATTGAAGGTAGATTCTTTTCTGAATCATCAGATGGATATTGATTTATTTAATGAAATGGGAAAAGAGTGGGCACGTCTGTTCGCAGACCGTAAGATCACGAAGATCCTGACTGTGGAGGCTTCCGGTATCGGTATTGCCTGTGTGGCAGCCCAGCATTTTCATGTACCGGTAGTATTCGCCAAGAAATCCCAGTCGGTGAATATTGACGGCGATGTATATTCCACCAAGATTGAATCCTTTACGCACAAAAGAGTCTACGATGTGATTGTCTCCAAGAAATTCCTGAACCCGGAAGACCATATTCTGATCATTGATGATTTCCTTGCCAACGGATGTGCACTGGAAGGTCTGATTGATATCGTCAATAAAGCGGGAGCTACGGTAGAAGGTGTCGGTATTGCGGTAGAGAAAGGGTTCCAAAAAGGCGGAGATCTGATCCGTTCCAAGGGTATCCGTGTAGAGTCTCTGGCAATTGTGGAAAGCATGGATGACCGGACCGGAGAAATCACTTTTCGCTCTTAAAAAATGAGTTAATAAAAATTTAATACTTCTCTTGACAAGAAGTCAGACAAATGCTTATACTGACTAATGTTGAGACTACACAATAAAGGGGTTGTATGAAAGTGTCATACACCCTTTTTGCGTTAAACTGCTCAGCAGTGTTATCTGCAGATCTGTGTCCGCGCTGCCACCATGGATCTGTAACGAAGCAGCAGCGCAGAAAGAGGAGAATTATGAAAAAGAAAGTCGTAAGTTTACTTGCAGCTATGGCTCTCGCAGTTACTGCTCTGGCAGGATGCGGATCCAATGACGCAGCAACCACCGGCACGGATGTAGCAACCACCGCTTCTACCGAAGCAGCTGGTACCACCACAGCAGATGCAGCCGGCAGCGAAGCTGTTACCGGTGTGAAGGCAGGTTTCATTTTCCTGCATGATGAGAACTCCACTTATGATCTGAACTTCCTGAACGCAGCAAAGGAAGCTTGTGAGAAGCTTGGCATTGAGTACATGACCAAGACCAACATCCCTGAGGGACAGGAAGCTTATGAAGCAGCCTGTGAACTTGCTGATGCAGGTTGTAATTTCATTTTCGCAGACAGTTTCGGACATGAGGACTACATCATCGAGGCCGCTAAGGAATATCCCGATGTACAGTTCAGCCATGCAACCGGTACCAAGGCTCATACCGAGGGTCTTGACAACTTCCATAACGCATTCGCTTCTATCTATGATGGCCGTTACCTTGCAGGTATCGTTGCAGGTGAGAAGCTGAACGAGATGATCGCTAACGGTGATATCACCGAGGATCAGGCTAAGATGGGTTATGTAGGTGCTTATACTTATGCAGAGGTTATGTCCGGTTATACTTCTTTCTTCCTGGGCGCTCGTTCCGTATGCCCTTCCGTTACCATGGATGTAACCTTTACCGGTTCCTGGTATGATGAGACTGCTGAGAAAGAAGCAGCTAACAAGCTGATAGAGAACGGTTGTGTACTGATCAGCCAGCATGCAGACTCCATGGGTGCTCCTACCGCATGTGAGACCGCAGGCGTTCCTAACGTATCTTACAACGGAAGCACTGAGGCAGCCTGTCCCAATACCTTCCTGGTATCTTCCAGAGTAAACTGGGAGCCTTACTTCGAGTATGCTATCAAGTGTGTAGCTGATGGTACTCCTATTGATACCGACTGGTGCGGTACTCTGGAGACCGGTTCCGTAGAACTGAGCGATTATGGTACTGCTGTAGCTGATGGTACTGCAGAAGCAGTAGAAGCAGCTAAGGCTGATCTGATCGCAGGTAACGTACATGTATTTGATATCACTACTTTCACCGTTGGCGGCGCAGCTCTGGACAGCTACGAAGCTGATATCGATACCGATCCCGATTACACTCCCGATCATGAAGTAGTAAGTGATGGATATTTCCATGAGTCCGATGTTGCATTCCGTTCCGCTCCTTACTTCAACGTAAGAATCGACGGCATCAACCTGCTGGACGAGCAGTATTAATTTGTAAAAAGCCTGGACGGCGCCGCGTTTATCGCCGCGCCGCCCTTTTTCTACCTTATGGATCTTCTGTGGATGGATGAGGTAGAAAAGGGGCGGAGCAAAGCTTGCAGATTGAGAGCAAGAGTCCTGATATATGGAAAGGTGACAGAGGATGGAAAAAGAGACAAAAGTAGCTGCGGTTTCGATGAAAAACATTACCAAGACTTTTGGATCCGTGATCGCCAATGACAAGGTGAATCTGGATATCTACAAGGGTGAGATCTTATCACTGCTTGGAGAAAACGGCAGCGGTAAGACAACACTGATGAATATGCTCTCCGGTATTTATTTCCCGGATGAGGGACAGATCTTTATTAACGGTAAGGAAGAGGTCATCAGATCTCCCAAGGATGCATTGCGGCTGGGAATCGGTATGGTGCACCAGCATTTCAAGCTGATCGATGTACTGTCTGCCACCGAGAATATTATCCTGGGTCTGGAAGGCAGACTGAACATTAAGAAAGCCTCCCGGAACATCGAGGAGATCTGTAATAAATATGGTTTTGAAGTGGATCCGAAGCAGAAAATCTACGATATGTCCGTATCTCAGAAGCAGACCGTCGAGATCGTAAAAGTGCTGTACCGTGGCGCAGATATCCTGATTCTGGACGAGCCTACCGCTGTGCTGACACCGCAGGAGACCGAGAAACTGTTCAACGTCCTTAGGAAAATGAGAGATGACGGCAAGGCTATCGTTATCATCACTCATAAAATGCATGAAGTAGAATCCCTGTCCGACAGAGTAGCTGTGCTTCGTAACGGGCAGTATATCGGCAGTATGTTGACAAAGGATACCACCGTTACGGAAATGACCAATATGATGGTGGGACATGCGGTTACTTTGAATATTGACAGACCGGAACCTGTGAACCCGAAACCCCGTATCGAGGTGGAAGGACTGACTGTCCGTAATGAGGAAGGAATTGTCAAGTTAAAGGAAGTGTCCTTTACTGCCAACAGCGGTGAGATTCTGGGAATTGCAGGCATCTCCGGCTGTGGACAGAAGGAACTTCTGGAAGCCATCGCCGGATTGCAGGTGGTGGAGTCCGGTACAATCCATTATGTAGAGGACGACGGCAGCAAGGAAATGCTGATTGGCAAGGATCCTCTGAAGATCGCAGAGATGGGTGTCTCCCTCTCCTTCGTGCCGGAGGATCGTCTCGGCATGGGTCTGGTAGGCAACATGGACCTGACAGACAACATGATGCTGCGTTCCTTCCGTAAGGGACATACACCGTTTACCAACCGTAAGCCTTCCAAGCAGTTGGCGGAGGATGTGGTGGAGAATCTGGAAGTTGTGACTCCCGGTATTACCACGCCGGTACGAAGACTGTCCGGTGGTAATGTACAGAAAGTTCTCGTAGGAAGAGAGATTGCATCCGCACCTACCGTACTGTTGACGGCTTATGCGGTACGTGGACTGGATATCAATTCTTCCTATACCATATATGATCTGATCAATGAGCAGAAGAAAATGGGTGTTGCCGTAATCTTCGTAGGTGAGGATCTGGATGTGCTGATGGAGCTGTCCGACCGTATCATGGTATTGTGCGGCGGAGAAGTCAGCGGTATCCTTGATGCGAGAAAGACAGATAAAAATGAGGTCGGTATGTTGATGACCAGAGTAGGAGGCGAAGAACATGAAGGAGAAAAATAAAGAGCCTTTATTTCATATCGTGAAAAGAGATGCACTCCCCTGGTACAAATCTCTGGGTATTCGATTCCTGGCAATCCTGCTGGCACTGATTCTGTGTGGTATCATTACGACGATCACTACGGGAATCAATCCGTTACAGGTATATCAGTCCATTATTCTGGGTGCTTTCGGATCCGTTCGTAAGACCTGGGTTACTTTTCAGAATATCGCGATTCTGTTACTGATTGCATTGGCACTGACCCCGGCATTTAAGATGAAATTCTGGAATATCGGAGGGGAAGGCCAGGTATTGATCGGTGGTCTGGCATCCGCAGCCTGCATGATCTGTCTGGGAGATAAGCTTCCCAACGCCGTCGTAATCCTGTGCATGATCGTGTCCAGCCTGGCGGCAGGAGCTATTTGGGGATTTATTCCCGCATTTTTCAAGGCAAAGTGGAATACCAATGAAACACTGTCCACGCTGATGATGAACTACATAGCTACCCAGCTGGTGGCATTCTATACGATCGTATGGGAGGTTCCCAAGGGATCCGGTAAGATCGGTATCATCAACCAGAACACCAATGTGGGCTGGCTGCCGCAGATCTTCGGTTCCAAGTATCTGTTAAGTATTGTGGTAGCAGTGCTGATCACCGTTTTTATGTACGTATATCTCAATTACAGCAAACAGGGATATGAGATCTCGGTTGTGGGTGAGAGTGAAAATACCGCAAAATATGTAGGCATCAAGGTAGAAAAAGTAATCATCCGCACCATGCTGTTATCCGGTGCACTGTGCGGACTGGTAGGCCTGCTTCTGGTAGGAGGCATCAACCATACCGTGACCACCACCATTGCGGGAGGACAGGGATTTACCGCCGTACTGGTATCCTGGATGTCCAAGTTCAATCCTCTGACCATGGTATTCTCCAGCTTCCTGATCATTTTCATGGATCGCGGAGCCAGTGAGATTTCTACCAATTTCGGACTGAATCATTCTTACTCCGATATTCTGACAGGTATTATCTTGTTCTTTATCATCGGCTGTGAGTTCTTCATTACTTACAGACTGCAGTTCCGTAAAAAAGCAGAAAAGGAGGAACAGTAATCATGTGGTCATTTTTACTTGCATTTATTCCGAGAGCAATTGTACAGGGAATTCCTCTGTTATACGGAAGTACCGGTGAGATCATTACGGAGAAATCCGGTAACCTGAATCTGGGAATCCCCGGTGTTATGTACGTGGGTGGTATCTGCGGTGTCATCGGTTCTTTCTTCTATGAGAGATCGGCCGGTGGTGCGGCAAATATGAACGGATTCCTCGCTATTGCGATTCCCATGCTTTGCTGTCTGTTAGGATCCCTGCTGATGGGACTGCTGTACTGTTTCCTAACGGTTACTCTACGGGCAAACCAGAACGTGACCGGTTTGACCATGACGACCTTCGGTGTAGGCTTCGGTAACTTCTTCGGAGGTTCTCTGATCAAGTTGGTTAACAGTGATGTGCCTTCCATCGCATTGTCTGCTACCAGCAGCTATTTCAGCAAATCTCTTCCTTTTGCGTCGAAACTTGGCTGGTTTGGCAAGCTGTTTTTATCCTATGGATTCCTGGCTTACCTGGCAGTGATCATTGCGTTTGCGGCATCTTATCTTTTGAATCACACCAGAACCGGACTGCACTTAAGAGCAGTCGGTGAAGGCCCCAATACCGCAGATGCCGCCGGTATCAACGTATCCCGGTACAAATACATCGCTACCTGTGTGGGTTGTATGATCGCAGGTCTGGGTGGTCTGTATTACGTTATGGACTATGCCTGCGGCGTCTGGTCCAACGATGCTTTCGGTGACAGAGGCTGGCTTGCCATCGCACTGGTTATCTTCACCATTTGGAGACCGAATATCAGTGTATTTGCATCCTTCCTGTTCGGTGGACTGTACATCCTGTATTTGTACCTGCCCACCGGTATCGAGCATATGGAGTACCAGGAACTGTATAAGATGATTCCTTATGTCGTAACCTTACTGGTACTGGTCATCACCAGCATGCGAAGCAAGAGAGAGAATCAGCCCCCTGCAAGTCTGGGACTGGCGTACTTCAGAGAAGAGAGATAATAATTACAGAAAAGACGATCAGAATCAGAAACGGTGTTTTCCGGAGATTTCCGGGAAATGCCGTTTTTATGTGCGCCTTGCAGCGCACGTTTCTAAGTATGACGGACATGCCGTCAGTCTGTGGTGAAAGTCCACAAGGGGCGTAGTTGCCGACGAACCCCAAAGCGACTCCCAAGGTTTATATCGTGAGGTATAGGCGAGAGGAAGGGATAGCGAAATCGTAGCTTGACGGACAGAAATCTGATACAAGGCGTACATGGTGGATGAGCTGGCTTAGGGCAGCGAAGTCCAAAAGGCAACCGTAACCCATGTATGTAGATCAGGCAAGTAGACGAGGAAAGACTGGCAGGCTTATCCCGTGAGGTCTCACGGACGGTTTCATTTGCCGTAGTAGGTATAGCTCTGAAATGGGCGATACCAAAGGGCTGAACAATGTAACCGTGTAATCAAATGTATGCCCTATGGAATGCTTGACGGCAGGAATGGCGAAACGTAAATGAGTAGATACTGCAACACTTAGGGTGAATCCGTGGGAGCGGAAAGGAGAAAACACACAAGGCAATGTCGGAACTATTAGAGCGGAAGCTTTTGTAGACATCCCTCTTGCAAATTCAGAGCCTTTATCATAAAATAAGAGTACCTTACAAAGGAGGTGCTTACGATGAACCTTGTAATTACTATCAGCCGAAGATTCGGAACAGGAGCCAGTCTGATCGCACAGGAGTTGTCTGAGAAACTGGGGGTGCCGGTGTATGATAAGGCGTACATAGAGCATGAACTGGATGGTGACAGTTATGCTACGGAAGCGGAGGTCATTAAGGGGCTGGCGGAACATCCATGTATCATTCTGGGGCGCTGCGCATCCGAGATTCTGAAGGATCAGCCGAATGTATTTAATGTGTATGTGTGCGCAGATAAGGAAGATCGTATCGAACGTATCATGAAGAAAGAGGCTCTTTCCCACGATGAGGCGAAAGAAATGCTTGAGAAAAATGATGCGGAACGCGCCGACTATTATTATGAAAATACCGGTAAGGTGTGGGGCGATGTGAACAACTACCACATGATCCTAGATACCACCAAGCTGGGAATCGAGAACTGCGCAGATATTCTGATCCGGTATTTTGAGAGAGTGGAAATCATCTAGACTATAAATAATGTGTATGATGAAAAAATATTTAAGAATTGCAATTTGATTTACACAGCAACTTCTAATAAAAATGAGGTGTGGCTTCTAATGCACCACACCTCTATAAAATCTTGAAACACTGATAAATACTGGGTTTTTAATTAACCGAAATATCTCTTGAGTAATCCCTCAAATGCCTTGCCATGTCTTGCCTCATCACGAGCCATCTCATGAACGGTATCATGGATTGCATCCAGGTTAGCAGCCTTAGCTCTCTTAGCCAGGTCGAACTTACCTGCGGTAGCGCCGTTCTCGGCATCCACTCTCATTTCCAGATTCTTCTTGGTGGAATCGGTAACAACTTCACCTAACAGCTCTGCGAACTTTGCAGCATGTTCAGCCTCTTCGTAAGCAGCCTTCTCCCAGTACAGACCGATCTCAGGATAGCCCTCTCTGTGAGCAACTCTTGCCATTGCCAGATACATACCAACCTCAGAGCACTCGCCCTCGAAGTTCGCACGCAAATCAGCGATGATATCTTCGGGAGCACCCTGTGCAACACCTACTACATGCTCAGCAGCCCAGGTCTTCTCGCCTGCCTGCAGGGTGAACTTGGAAGCGGGAGCGTGACAGATGGGGCACTCTGCGGGAGCCGCATCACCTTCATAAACATAACCACATACCTGACATACATACTTTGCCATAATTTTTTTCTCCTTTTCTCTGATGAAATATTTTGTTTGTTTTCTCTTTTTGCGTGTGTCATATTGACACAAATATTATTTATGGAACGAAGCCTGCTCTTATTTAAGAAAGCGTAGACTTCGCAGCAACCTTGGTACAGGCGGGACAGGTGCCATAGAAATAAGTGACATGTCCCCGGATCTTGCCGTCGAATCGTTCTCCGGCCGTCTCCATGATAGAATCAATACTATCCATATCCAGATCGATGACGCTTCCGCATTCGGTACATACGAAATGATAATGTTCGGAAGTATCGGCATCGAAATGATCTACACCGTCACCGACACGAAGTCGTAAGATCTCACCCATGTCTGACAGAAGTGTCAGGTTCCGGTAGACAGTGCCGAGACTTAAGTTCGGATCCTGCTGCTTCAGATTGGAATAGATCACATCTGCAGTAGGATGATCCTTGCGTCCCATGAGAAACGTTTTGATCATTTCCCGTTGTCTGCTTCTTTTCAGTGCCATGTGTACCTCCTCTCTTAATAATAGTAATGATTACTGTTTTCTTATAAGCCTATTATACATGATCTGAGAATAATGTCAACAGGAAAATGAAAAAATTTTGTTTATAATTTTTTTAGGATATTCCTGCTTCCTTTATACACAGAAGACAGCTTTTTATGCTATAATGAGCGCAAGTGAAGTGTGAAAAATAAATTTTTCACACGCAAATTTGTGCCTGCGGCCCAAAGTTTGCAGGAAGCTGAAAGGCAAGAGTAATATGAAATTTAAGACAAGACTTCGGGTAACATTTATAAGTATTATTTTACTTCCGCTGTTGCTGACGATCATGGCGTTTGTGATGATTGCCATTTATCTGATGAATTTCTCTCAGGGGCTCAGCCTGACAGACATTGACTATTCCATGATGTCGGAGAATTTTAAGGAATTCACCAACACCACGGATCAGGCATATTATGTACTGTTGGATCAGGCGAAGGAAGACAGCAGCAAGCTGGAAGATAAGGAATATCTGGAGCATGTGAATGCGGATGTATCCCGGAAGTCTACTTATATTATAGTAAGAAAAGGCGACGAGCTCTATTATGCGGGCAACGAGGATGCCGCGCAGAAGATTTTTGATAAGCTTCCTGCTTACGGTGATGATAAACTGTCGGATGACAGCGGTTACTTCTATAATGAACTGGAAAAATATGTAAAACAGATCGATTTTACCTTCCGGGACGGAACGCCGGGCAGTGTATTTATTGTCACGAAGGTCAATTCCCTGATTTCCAGGCATCTGCTGATCGATATGTTTGTTGCCATTATTGTGATTCTGATTTTCACTAGCCTGATGCTGACCCAGTGGATTCACAAGGGTGTATTTGAGCCCATCAATGAGCTGAACGTGGCAATGCGCAAGATCAAGGAAGGCAATTTTGATTATGTTCTGGAGACGGATGCCAAGGGTGAGATCGGCGATCTCTACCGCAATTACGAGGACATGCGTCTGCGGCTGAAGGAATCCACGGAAGAGAACATCCAGCATGAGAAGCAGAACAAAGAGCTGGTCAGCAATATTTCCCATGACCTGAAGACCCCTATCACAGCTATCAAGGGTTATGTGGAAGGAATCATGGACGGTGTGGCAGACACGCCGGAGAAGATGGACAAATACATCAAGACCATCTATAATAAAGCCATCGATATGGACCGGCTGATCAACGAACTGACGACCTACTCGGGAATCGATAACAACCGCATTCCTTATAATTTCCACCGAATCAATGTGGCAGACTACTTCGGAGATTGTGTGGAAGAGGTAGGACTGGATCTGGAACAGCGGGGCATCAAGCTGAACTACTCGAATTTGGTATCCCCTGACACGGTGGTTATCGCGGATCCGGAGCAGATGAAGAAGGTCATCAATAATATTATCAGTAACAGCGTAAAATATATGGACAAGCCCAACGGGCACATTGATATCCGTATCCTCGACGAGGTGGATTCCATCCGGATAGAGATCGAGGACAACGGCAAAGGCATTGCGCAGAAGGATCTGCAGAAGATTTTCGAACGTTTCTACCGCACGGATGCATCCCGTAACTCCGCACAGGGCGGCAGTGGCATCGGTCTCTCCATTGTGAAGAAGATCATCGAGGATCACGGCGGTTATGTATGGGCAACCGCCAAAGAAGGCGAAGGCACCTGTATGCATTTTGTCCTGAGAAAATATATTGAACTACAGCCCGGCAAATAACTTCGTAAAAAGTAACAGGAAGATAGAGTGGAGGAAAAACCATGAGTAAGATTTTAATTATTGAGGATGAAGTGGCGATTGCAGACCTGGAGAAAGATTATCTGGAACTCAGCGATTTCAAGGTAGATATCTGCAATACCGGCGATGAGGGACTGAAGACCGCACTGGCAGGCGATTATGATCTGATCATTCTAGATCTGATGCTGCCCGGTATGGACGGTTTTGAAGTATGTAAGAAGATCCGTGAGGAGAAAAATATTCCCATCCTCATGGTATCTGCGAAGAAGGACGATATCGATAAGATCCGGGGACTGGGCCTTGGTGCAGACGACTATATGACCAAGCCTTTCAGCCCCAGCGAACTGGTGGCACGTGTCAAGGCGCATATGGCACGTTATGAGAGACTGGTAGGCACGAATCAGAAGCAGCAGAACGATATCGTGGAGATCCGCGGTATTCGTATTGACAAGACGGCGAGACGTGTCTATATCGATGGTGTGGAGAAGACCTTTACGACCAAGGAATTCGACCTGCTGACCTTCCTGGCAGAGCATCCGAACCATGTATTTACCAAGGAAGAACTGTTCCGTGAGATCTGGGATATGGATTCCATCGGCGATATTGCCACGGTTACCGTGCATATCAAGAAGATCCGTGAGAAGATCGAAAAAGATACCGCGAAGCCTCAGTACATCGAGACGATCTGGGGTGTGGGATACAGATTCAAGGTATAATAATTATAGTAACGAAAAACTCCTGCCGGGATACCGTAAAAGCGGTTCCTGATAGGAGTTTTTTATGGACATAATGGGCTAATTGTCTGCCCGGAAAGTCTTTTCGTTAAAGGCACCCTGCTGTTTTGCCACGATGGTGGTACATACTGCATCACCGGTGATATTCACGGCAGTACGCAGCATGTCAAGAATACGGTCGATACCCATGATGAGCGCGATGCCTTCGGTGGGAAGTCCCACGGAGGTCAGTACCATGGACAGGGTCACCAGTCCGACACTGGGAACACCTGCGGTACCGATGGAAGCAATCGTTGCAGTGGCAATGACCGTTGCAATGGCAGCAGGTGTCAGAGGAATGCCGTAAGCCTGCGCGATGAAGACGACCGCCACACCCTGCATGATGGAAGTACCGTCCATATTGATGGTGGCACCCAAAGGGATCGTAAAGGACGAGATCTGCTTGGAGACACCGATTTTTTTATACAGAGTGTCAATGGACAGAGGGATCGTCGCATTACTGGTGGAGGTGGAAAAGGCAAAGGTCATAACCGGGAAGAATTTCTTAATGAACTTAAAAGGATTCAACCGGGTGAAGGCAAACAGCATGACCTGATATACCACGAAACACTGTACCGCCAGTGCCAGAATTACGCTACCCATATATTTCAGCATAGGTACAAAAGCGTCGAAACCGATTCCTGCGAAGGTTTTGGCAATCAGGCAGAAGACGCCGATGGGAGCAGCCTTCATGACAGCAGTTGTCATTTCCATCATAATATCATTGAACTGGCTGAAAAAGTTCGCCACAGTGGAGACCCGGTTACCCATGGCAGCCAGCAGAATGCCGACAAACAAAGCAAAGAAGATGATCGGCAGCATATCTCCGGTGGACAGAGAGGTAAAAATATTTTTAGGAATAATATTTAACAGGGTCTCCGCAAAATCCACCTGGGTGGTAGCGACTTCGGCGGCATCTTCCGGCAGTGCAATATTTAAGCCTACGCCGGGATTGATCAGGCTGGCAATGCCCAGTGCCACGCAGATCGCCAGAGCAGTGGTGCAGAGGTAGAACAGAATCGTCTTCACACCGACGGTTCCCAGAGTCTTCGTGTCACCGATTGCCATGGCGCCGCAGACCAGGGAGCAGAACACCAAAGGTACTACCAGCATCTGCATCAGGCGGATAAAGCCGTTGCCAAGCACATAGAGGATACCGTTGATCAGGATCGTATCCCGGAAGTAGCTCTCCGGCATATAATAGTGGATCAACACACCGAATACCGCACCGGTTAACAGCGCAATAAAAATTTTGGTGGATAAACCTAATTTCTTTTTTTCAGTTTTCTTTTCGGTTTCATGTTTTTCCACTATTCCAGTCCTCCTGTCTCTTTCATATAGGTGGCAAGCGTCTCCTTCCAGTCGTCGGGCTCTTCGATGTCGTTGAGACGCAGCATCATATTATCCAGTACGGAATATTTCTCCGGGGCGCCGCCCTTTACTGTGACGGTAAGCTGGTCTTCTTTTCCGGCGAGACGCAGGATCTCTTTCGCAAATTCCAGACGGGTGCAGGAGCCGCCGCTGCATACGGCATGATAGATCCCGTAATGGTCATTGTCGATGAAGAATTTCACGACACCGGCAAGCTCTGCAGCGGAAGTGGGAACGGCGCGGTCATTGTTCCACAATTCCATGGAGGTAATTTCCGGATCTGCGGCAGCCTCCAGCACATCATTCAGGAAATCTTTGCCGATTCCGTAGATCCAGGAGCTGCGGATAATGACATACCGGGTCATCAGCTGGGTGACGAATTTTTCTCCGGCATATTTGGACTTGGCAAAAAGTCCTACGGGATTCACATCATCGAATTCATTATAGGGTGTGTCGGATACGCTGGAAAATACATCATCCGTAGAGAGCTGGATGAGTTTTGCCTGGATGCTCTCCGCTGCCTGCGCCAGATTCCTGGCACCTACGGCATTTACTTTATATGCCATATCTGTCTCCGAACGGTCTGTTGTGGAAGAAGGATGATATCCGGCACAGTTGATGACCACATCGGGACGGTTGCGGTGCATGAACAGAGACACTTCATGCTCGTCCGTAATGTCCAGCTCGTCCTTGTCGGTCTCGTACAGTTCATATTCCATCATATCCAATAATCTGATTAACGCCTGTCCCATGTGACCGAGGGAACCGACGATCCATATTTTCTTCATTGTAATATAGCCTCCTTTGTGCTAAGGGTATCTGTTGGTTGTCGAGAAACAGTATATCATAGAGAGTGGTGGGAACAAAAGAAAAAGTTCTGAAGAGATGGGAATTCGATAAAAAAAGATATTAACAGAGGTGGAGGAATTTGCTATACTTGCGTCAGAAAAATTATGATAACGACACTTTCACAGGAGGGTAAAGATATGGCAAATTTACGTCTGGGTGCATTGGAAGCCGGCGGCACGAAAATGGTCTGTGCCATCGGCAATGAGAACGGTGAGATCTATGAACAGATATCGATTCCTACGACCACGCCGGAGGAATCGATTCCGAAGATGATCGATTATTTTAAGGACAAGGAGATCGATGCCCTGGGAATTGCCTGCTTCGGACCCATTGAACTGGACAGGGACTCCGCAAAATACGGTTATATCACGACGACGCCCAAGCTGGCATGGCGGGACTGCAATATTGTGGGACAGATGCAGGAAGCGCTTCATTGTCCGGTGGGATTTGACACGGATGTGAACGGTTCCGTTCTGGGTGAAGTGACTTTCGGACAGGCAAAAGGGAAAAAGTGTGTCATGTATCTGACCATCGGTACCGGTATCGGCGGCGGTATCTACAGTAACGGCGAGTTGCATCACGGAATGCTGCATCCGGAGACCGGACATGTGCTGATTACAAAGCGAAGCACAGATATCTACCCCGGAAGATGTCCCTATCATAAGAACTGCCTGGAAGGTCTGGCGGCAGGACCTGCCATCGAAGAGCGCTGGGGCAAAAAAGCGGTGGAACTGGCAGACTGCCCGGAAGTATGGGAACTGGAGGCGGATTATATTGCCCAGGCACTGACAGGTTACGTTATGACGGTCTCTCCGGAAATGATTATCTTAGGCGGTGGTGTCATGCACCAGGAGCAGCTGTTCCCGCTGATCCGTGAGAAGCTTAAGGAATACATCAACGGTTATGTCGTAACAGAGGAACTGGCAGATATGGAGCATTATGTGGTACCCGCATCCCTTCACGACGATCAGGGGATTATGGGATGCCTGGAGCTGGGGAGAAGAGCATTAATGTAGCTTTTTACCTGTGTCAACCGTATTATAAGTATAAGGCTTGAAACAAAAGCCCATTTACAAAGACACAGGGAGAGGGAAGATGCGGAGGAGATCACCCAGGAAGAATTGCCAAATTACAGATTATATGGCGATTTTGTGATATCGGAAGATTTTCACGAAGGGAACTGGCAGGTGGCGTTCATTTTATTTTTGAAGAAATGATTAAATACGGCAATGCATCTGCCCACACCCAGGACCGACAGTACGGTACCCAGTCCCACACCTACCAGATGACCGGCGAAGAGCAGGCTGAGGGTAATGGTGATGCAGATATTGCAGAGGTCGAAGCAGTTCTTCGTAAATCCCACGGGCTTATGAATGCAGTCCGCAATCGCCTGTACAATGCCGTCACCGGGATTCGGGATGATCCGCATGTTCAGTGACATGGCGGCACCGACACCGGTCAGGGCAATACCGAAGAGCAGCAGGATCAACTGCAGCCACAGATTATTTTCCGGTGCGGGAATCCAGGAGGAGAACAGATTCATAAAGCGGGTAAAGATAAGGCTTAAGGGTAACTGTAACAGATCCATCAGCAGGATTAGAGGGAGGGATCTGTGTACGGCGGGCTCGAGAGCCTTATTTTCTGTTTTGCGCTGGCGGAGATTCCGGATGGTATGCAGCAAGATCTCGATCAGTACGAAGACCGCATACAGTGTAAAGGTGGTATTTCCGAAATTGAAATTCCAGATCGTCGAGATGCTGTAGGACACAGAGATGATCGGGGAGACACCCAGCCCGGATTTTGTATTCAGAATAATTCCGAGAGCAAGGATGAGAAGTCCCGAGATGTAAAAAAGGATTCTTAAAACAGTAGATTTTTTTGTTGTATTCAATGTATTCACTCACTTTCCGTAGTTATCATAGCACATATTTTTTTGTACGGTAAATAAAAATATTGACAAGCGGAAAAAATGTGTTATAGTTCTAAATGCGAATGAGTTGCATTTGCATTTAGAACAAATATGTGATTATATGTTCATCTGATAAGAAAATACAGAAAGGTGAGAATTTTAAGAATCATGTTAGAAGTCATTTTAGATACATTAATAGATAGTATAAAGCTGGTGCCGTTTTTATTCCTGACTTACCTGGCGATGGAATATCTGGAACACAAGGCGGGGGAGAAGACCACCCATATGGTACGGAAGGCAGGCAAACTGGGACCGCTGATCGGCGGTGTGGCAGGCGTACTGCCCCAGTGCGGATTCTCTGCAGCCGCTTCCAACCTGTATGCAGGACGCGTGATCACGCTGGGAACACTGATTGCCATTTACCTGTCCACGTCGGATGAGATGCTGCCGATCCTCATTTCGGAAAAAATGGATATTCGGTTCGTACTGGGCGTGCTCGGAGCCAAAGCAGTGATCGGAGCAATTGCCGGATTCCTGATCGACCTGCTGATCCGGGAGCAGAAGGTACATCATCACGAACATGTACACAGCGAGGAAACGCATGAGCATGAAGAGGAAGAGCACATCCATGAGATTTGTGAGCATGATAACTGCCATTGCGACGAAGACGGGATTTTCCTGTCTGCGGTAAAACATACGCTGCAGATTACCTTTTTCATTATGATCATCGGATTTGTGCTGAATGTGGTATTACATTTTGTAGGGGAAGACGCTTTGGCGAATCTGATTCTGAACCGTCCGGTACTGGGGCCTGTACTGGCAGGACTGGTGGGGCTGATCCCGAACTGTGCGGCATCCGTGACCGTGACACAGCTGTACCTGCGGGATGTGATCAGCCTGGGAGCTATGATGTCTGGGCTGTTGGTAGGCGCCGGAGTAGGGCTGTTAGTGCTGATCCGTGTGAACCCGGATAAAAAAGAGAATCTGAAAATCGTAGGAATTTTATATGTGATTGGCGTTTTGACGGGAGTTGTGATAGAATGGCTGTAGGCACGAGCAGTGCCAAAATTGAGAGCTGACTCTTTGACTGCTTGCAGGCATAAGAGACAGATCCAATTTTGATAGGGCGACGCCTGTCCATCGAGGGAACGCAAGGCGTTACCGAGGTGATCCGCACTGCGGTATAAAAGGACTGATATCTATGGAAGAACATAAATGTGAACACAGTGACATTTCTTATCCTAAGGGACTGAAATGGACCAAACAGAGAAAATGCGTCTATCAGGTGCTGGAGGAAGCCACCGAGCCACTCAGCGCTGTACAGATCTATAACCGTATCGAGAGAGAACATGAAGGTAGCGACTACGCCGTATCCACCATTTACCGTATCTTGGCGACTTTTGAAGAACACGGCATGGTGGAGAAGACCACTTTTATGGGGGATGGCACCGTAGTATATGAACTGAACCGTGGGGAACATACCCACTATGCGGTCTGCCTGGAATGCCACAAGCGGATCCCCCTGCCCAGCTGCCCTTTTGCCCATGTGCATTTGGAGCAGGATACCGGGGATTTTACCGTCACCGGACACAAATTAGAGCTTTACGGCTACTGCAAAAAGTGCCAGGAAGCCCGTAAAAAACAGTAATTTCACCTATTGTACAAATAAATCGAAAAAAATATTTAAATTTTTTTCAAAAAGTACTTGCATTCTTGAAAACCATGTGATAATATATGTCTTGTCGTTGCGGGAGACACAACAACGATTCAGAAAATGCACCGCTAGCTCAGTTGGTAGAGCACCTGACTCTTAATCAGGGTGTCCAGGGTTCGAGCCCCTGGCGGTGCACTCGAGAGAACTGTTTTTGGAGACTTAGGAGCTCCGGGGACGGTTCTTTTTTTGTCCCCGGAAACTCACTAGACACCCTGACCTCTTGTTAATGGTGTCTAGTAGCCACGTTGGAAAAATATCGAATCCAGCTGATACACCGGAGCACCAAGCAACTTCATTTGTGCAGCCATGGCGACATAGGTTTTCGTTGCAGCATAATCATAATGCCCCAGGAACACACGTAAAAATTCCAAGTTACCGCCGCCGATCAGGTAGGAGATCGCAAACGTGTGACGGAGCAGATGCGCATGAAGCCGATCTATACCGGTGCTGATCTTCAGATCCTGAAAAAGCATCTTCACCGTGTTATATGTAAGCGGACGCTCCGAATCCCGAAGCTGACGGAGCATATATCCGGAAGTAATACCGGTCCGTTGGTCATACTCCTGTAATGCACTGATCAGAAAATCCGGGATCAACACAAACCGGCTTTTGTTTTCCTTAGAATTGACGATGTGCAGGATGTTCCGCTCCGGATCCAGATGATGTACCTGCAGGTGACAAACTTCCTGACGGCGCAGGCCGCAATCAAGCAACAGGTGAAAGATACAATAATTGCGTAAACCCTGCAGCGTATTCCGGTCAAAGAGATCATCGATTTTCCTAACATCATCCACGAAGAGCGGCAGCTCCGCCACGGCATCATCCTTTGGTAGCTTTACACCCTTTAAATAATCCGGACTAAAGTTATTCTCATATGTCCAGTGCAGAAACGCCTTTACAGATCTGCAATAACTCCGGATAGAAGAATTCTTGATCTTCCTGGTGCGCAGCTCCAGAATAAAATCCAGGTAGATAGATCCAGTAAGTGCATCAAAGCTGCTCACGGCAGGATCTACCCGATAATGACTTTCCAGGAACCGGAAAAACAGATACAAATCATCCGTATACTTAAGTATAGTATCTGTGCTGCAATAAGTACTCCGGTTGTTTAAGTACACGTCACGGAGCTGTTGGATGGTCAAGTAAATTTCCCCCTTGCAAATCTAAGTTGTTTATACTATCATAATCGTAAAGAGTGCCGTCACTTTCATCCAGCAGACGGAAGCGGTGCTTTTCAGAAGATACGAAGACTTCGGCAAGTTCATCCTCATTAAACTGCCGGAGTTTTTTCTGTTTATACCTCTGTGCTTCCATGATGTCGTTATCATTCATTCGGAGAAGTGCTTCAAAGCAGTCCTGCAGCGGACTGTCATCATTGAGTCCACGCATATAAATGCCGAGGGTCACCGCTGACCCGATAACACGCTTTTTCATGGACTCGACAGAGAGCTTCCGATTGTAGTTCCTTACCAGCTTCTTATCTTCCGGTGTCATTTTCATATCAAGACAGCGGGTATTTCTCAAAGCTTTCCAGAAACCACAGTAAGGTCTGCGGCATTTGTTGCTATCTCCGGTCTTTTCCACCATCTTGAAGACTTTATCGGTTAAATAATCAATGATCAGCTTCCTGTTGTCGAGGTAGTCATAAATACGCTGCGTCTCACCTTTGCCGGTGTTGTTATGGATCGGGAGCAGTTCGTAACTCTTGGAGTGCCGTCGCATGGTCTGAAACTCTACATTTACAACATAATTAAGCTTCGGAGTGAGCTTATCAGCCAGCCGGATCAATGCATCCTCTTCGATGGTAAGCTTACCCTCTAAGATCTGCCGGACATAGGAAAGGTAATAAGGATCCTGTCCATGCTCCAAATAAAATTCCAAACGGGCAGTAAACCGGTAGAACCAATTCTTCTTTTGGTAGCACCGTTCATATACCCACTGATCATACTTTGAAATAAGCCCCTGCATCTGCCAGATCTGCAGGAACCACGGCTTGTAATTCTGTTCGATCACTTCTCTAGTCTTCTGATAGATGCGGACGAAAACCTTATCTGACCGCTTACCTAATGCTACGTAGTCGATCTTATAGTCCTCAGAGCCAACCTTGTTTGTGACGTAAGTCGCATTCTTAAAGCGATCGACACGCATCTTGTAAAAGTTCTCGGGACTGAAAAAAGTTTCGGGATCCTTTAAGTAATTACTGTGCCAGCAATAGTCGATTCTGTTCTCCTGGACAAAATCGATCTGCAAACCAAAGTACTTGGCTATGTTCTTAACATACTCATACGAATTTTCAAAAGCATCACGCACGCCCATGATCCAGAGCATGTAAGAGCGGATCTGCACCACACATTCACAGGTAACAGATTCCCCGCCGTCGGCTGCTTTTGGAACCACGGGAGCGAAGAAGATGTCGAAATATTCCGGGTACGTCAAGCAGGTAGTATAGAACCGGCTGAAAGTAACCGGCTTCAGATACAGATTCTTTCCCAGATCCGGCAGATAGAGTTCCGGCTGATCCTCGTTATTATTCAGGTAATCATACTGTAACTTAAAGAATCTACGCATTTTCAGAACGTGAGCATCCGAGGTCTTGAGCCGGAAGTCATTTCTGAACTTCACAGAATAGTAAAACGTATCGATGTTGTGCAGGAATTTATTCCGGGAATATCCAAACCACTCATATTGTTCTTCCTGCGGCATTTCATGATACAAAAAATTATCATATTCACGTCTTTTATCAAGCATTTGTCCACCTCACAAAAAGTATTTGTATTACAAATCCACCGTTTTTTAAGTTTTTGCCGGAATCGGCTTTCCGGCAAAATGATTTTTAACCACTTTTGTCAGTATTTAAGCGACTTTTCATGTGTATTACAATGTATTCCTAGACCACGTATTACAGGACGTGGCGGCGGGCTTCGGAGCCTGCCGGAGGGGCTGCCGCCGGTGCTGGCAGCCCCTTCCGGCAGGTCCTCGCCTTTTACTTCTTTTTGTTCGTAATTTTGATATTTACACTATCATCCTTTATCAAAGGATTATCATGAAACCCTGATCTCATGAGGTTATCAACGATAGACCAGGTGTCATACGCCTCGCGGAGTCTCCGGGAATGCGCGAAGAAATAGATCCCGCGGTATTTCATTTCCTTCACGTCTCCGTCATTGTCGACGATCGGTTCCCGTTTCACCACGATCGTTAAACACCCGGCCAGCGTCATACACTCCCGGATCTCGGTGCACTGGGAGCGGATCGGCTTCGCTAACAGGTAAAAGTTCTGTGCAGTGCCCAAGATCACACGCCGGTTTTTCCGGTTCTGGGTAATAACGGAGAGCATCTCCGGCGGAAAGTTCCGGGACATGTTGGAACTAAACCAGTTCTGCAGCTCGTCCATGATCACAATTACCCCTTTGTGAGTGTTCTTATAGCTGGTAAGCTGGCTCCAATGGGTAAGCGTTTTATCCTGGTAACAGTACTTCGTGTTGCTGATGCACTTGGCCAGGGGATACTGGTCATGCAGCTCCATGGCATACTGGAACAGGGCAGCGCTTTTTCCGTTACCCTGGCGTCCGGTGAACACGATCAGACCCTGCGGCACAAAGAAGTCCGGTTTCCGGTTGTACAGGTCATCCACATACTGCTTGGGGGCATCCACGAAGATCCGGAGCAGAGCGGGACGCTTTACCAGAGGGCGGACGCTGCCACGCTGTACCCGGTCACCCTTCCGGTACCGGCGGTAGTACCAGAAGAGACAGTCCAGGTAAAATACGATCAGAACAACAAAAAATAGGATCACGGGCCATTTCAGAAGCATGAGCATCATCTTACACATGGCGCCGAAGGTTGTAATCAGTGTTGAACTCATAAAAAACCTCCTGTTTGTATTACAAATTTTCTTCCGACGGCGCGGATCCACACTGCAGCGTTTTCGATTTGTAATACAGAAATGAAAATCTTGTATTACAAATCTCTGCAGAGTTGACCATACTGCAGCGAAATTGTAATACAGCTATACAAGGGGGAGCACTTCCCAGATCGTCCGGATGATAGATACCAGGACTCGCCATACCTGCAGCACAGAGATAATGGCAAGGATCGGGACCACCTTTGCCCAGGGAAAGAAGTACAAGGCAAAGCCCAGCACATCAAGGAAACCGTTCAGGACAGAGAAATCAACGTCCAGATTCATGATGGGGAGCTTGTCGAGAATCTTTTCCAGGAATGAAAACGCAATTCCCATAATGTTATCAGTAATCAATCTACATCCCTCCCGGATATATCGATCGCACGGTCTGCAGTCATACCCATACCATGAATGATCTCAGGGATACGCTTGTAGGCATGCCACAAGAAGTGCACCCAGATGATCCCGGCAAGCAGGTTATCTACCAGAGGTTTATATTCTGCATACCAGGAAAAGTCTATAGTTACAACACCGGCTTTTCCCCAGCCATAGGAACCGCGGTAAGCTCCAAGGTTCAAGGTAACTACCGGCGCTTTCGTACCGGCTGCGTTCTGCAGGAAGTTGATCAGATGCTCACCGTACCCGGTCACGCTCTCCACAAAGGCGAACTTGCTGTTGATGTGTTCCAGGCGCTCGTTCATAAGGTCGGCATCCGGCACGAAAAAGTACTCGAAGAGAGATTTCATCTTGTTATAGATGGCAAGCGGGATCTCTACAACGATATAATCCCGGATGTCCATAAGCTTCTGGAACAGATCGGCGAACTTGTCCAAGAAGAACTGTCGGATCTCAGCCGTCCAGTTAAAAAATTTCTTCCAGTTATCGGCTCCGAAGTCGATCAGCTCCTTGATTTTGTCAAAGAATGTCTGCCGGAAGTCTGCCGTCCAGTCCAGGAGATCCTGGAACTTGCTGATCACGGCATCCTGCAGACCGGCAACCTTTTCTAAGAGATTCCCCCAGAACCGGGTCACCAGGTTATCAGATTCTTTCAATGCTGCTATGAAATCATCACGCAGCACAACGATTTTATCTAAGATCTTGCCTAAGCCCGATGCAATAGCGTTAATAGAAGACGCAATCCCTTCCGTAATCCCAGACAACCAGCCAGAAACAGTATCGATAATGGTATCAGTAAGATCACTTCCTTCAGTGCTTCCTCCGGTGCTGCCCCCTGAACTGCTCCCACCAGAGGAGGAGCCGGAGTCGGAGGAATCGGAAAAAAATCTGTATCTGCAGAAAGGAAAAGATTAGTACCAGAAGAATCAGAATATAAGTCATAACTGGATTTAACTAATCCATTAAAATAACCGGAACTTAAACCGGAATCAGAACTACAATCAAAAGAATAGAAAGCAGGAGTTGAACCATTATGATTCGTTGAAACAATACAAGAAAAGCTTTCAGAATAAGCTACTCTACCACTCGCTACACGATAAACAGGTTTATCAAATGCTATAGCAGAGTAATAAACCCCGTAACTATTATCGAAATTAATAAGAAAATATTTGTATTTAGATTCAACACCTAAATCTTTTAGATGATCAACAAGAGCATCATAAACAACTTCTGCTTTTGCTTTTTGAAATGATTCCGCAGCGCTTACCGTCAGGCAGCTTCCCAGTACCATCACCAGGGCAAGGAGCAGCGGAGCTATACGCTTAAATAATTTCTTCATAGAAAATCACCTCCAAAGAAAAAAAGAGCCAGGAGCTAAAGAGCCCCTAGCTCAATGAACAAGAAACAGATAAAGTTACGCTGCGCGCAGCACGCCGGTAACGAAGCTGATACCTTTTCTGATACCGATAAAGGTAATCATGACAGGCAGACAAACGGGAAGCACTCCGATGATCTCATCCAGAACCCCACTCATCATTTCCTGGGTTACAACTTTGCTCAGTACGCCGGTAGCTTCACCGGCAACGACAAACAGATTCGCCATAATAAACTCCTTTCTGCATCAGGATAGAGCGCCGGCCATGCTGCAGGATCCCGATCTAAAAAATGATTGGTTAGAAAAAGATCTTGAAAAACTTGTATACATAATTTAGCAGTCCCACCACAACAATGATGGCGAGAAAGCTAATGCATGCCTCATTTTGTTCCTGAATGCGGGCATTCTGCTCGATCAGGGTCTCCGAATTTAAAAGAAGCTGCTCATAATATTCGGAGTAATCTGCCGACTCTGCAGTGACGGTGCTGTAGGGAGCACCGTCAACGGCATCACCGGAGCTGACGGAGTCGAGAGTCGAAGCATCAAAGCTTGAATACGTCGTGCCGTCAGGTGTGAGATATATGATCTTGACAGAGTCCTCTACAGATCCGAGATCCTGATCAGCGGCAACCGTCTCACCGGTCTCCTCCGCAGCTGATTCCTCCGGAAATTCTTCTGTAGAAGCGGAAATAGTCTGTTCCTCCATGGGCATTACTTGGATTCCTTGGAATCCTTAGCGGAAGCCTTGGGAGATTCGGGCAGGGGCGGAGGTGTCACCACGTTGCTGGTAACCGGTTCCGGCTCCTGGGATGCGATCATGCCGGGAGCAACAAAGCCGGGTACATGATGCTGCGTAATGCGCACCATATCAACAAAGGCAACGTCACGAAGACGCAGCACCGGCTTGCCGTCTCCACCGGTTGCAAGCTCGAAAGTGCCCTCATAGAGCGCCGGAGCTACCGGGATCTTGACGCGGAGACTTGCATCGATGGAAGCTTTGGAACGCTGCACGCCCACCGGCTTGGAGACATCCCACTGATTGTCCTCCAACAGCTTTTCACCGGACTCGCCCCAGAACAGGTAGTGCACGGATGTGCCCTGCATAGCCTGTCCCTGCTCGGTGACCATGTTGTAGCTGTTCGCGAAAAGTACCAGAATCTTTGCTTTTGTAGTTACGCCTGAAATATCCATAAGTTAATCCTCCTGATTGTGAAATGGGTTAGTAGCGACCAAATTCTCATGGCGCTGCTTCTCGGTCTGGTAACGATAGCGGTACCAGTCCATTAAGTTATTATAGTCTCTGTAAGGCCCGGTAGCCCGTGCCACCCTATACAGGTGCTGCGGAGTTACGCAGTACCGGGAAATAAGCCAGTCCCGGAAAGACGGGAAATCATCTTCCGGCAGAAAGCCCGGCTCCATGGCTAAAAGAACAAGTGCAGGAACTCGTCATAGTAGCCGAGCAGGAAAAACGTTATCATGTCGGCAACCATGAGGATCAGCGCTGCAATGTTGAGGGATAGAGTCAGCTCCTTACAGTGCTTTACACTGCCGGGAGTCTTCTGGTTCTTCTTTGCCAGGTATTCCGAAACGCAGTACAGGATAACACCTGCCACACCGACCATGACCAGGATCGGCAGCTGGAAACGTTGAAAAAGTACGAATGTGAACTGTAACATGTGATACACTCCTTTATCTTGGGGGTGCCCAGCGGATGACGCTTGCTTTCCGCGCGGGGCGGCGCCGCCGCTCCGGTTCCGGGGGTTCTCCGGGATCCCATGAGGCGGGGCGCGGCACAGGGCGCCGCAAGGGCAAAAAGTCGACAACTACGGCTGACCGGCAGGTTGCGGCAGTCCGGAGGAGCGAAGGGCAGAGCCGTGCAAACGTTGGATAACTCCCAGGTTGCCATGGATAACCATGTGCACGGCTCATGCACAGGGCGTGCATAACGGTGCGGCGTGTTATACACGCCCTGTACACAACCCGCACACAAGGTTACCCACGGCAACCTAGGACGGGAGTTATCCACCCGTTTACACCGCTCCGGTGACGCTCCACGGCAGCCAGCAAAGACCGTCCTACCGGTTAACAACTTCTTTGGGTGCGGCGGCAAGGGAAGGCCCCGCCTTTCAGGGATCCCCCTGGACACTTTGGACAGGTACGGCGGCGCCGCCCCGCGCGCTTTCACCCATCCGCTCTCATATGCCCCAAAGAAGAAAATTGATCTATGTAAAAGACAGATCCGGCACTTTCCGACCGATTCCGAAGCCGATCCTGCGACAGATCTGTCTGTCAGCTTTATCAGGCTACACCGGATCTAAGTAAAAGGCAGCTTATCGATCTCATCCACTGCATGATGCAGGTGCAACAGAACTCTCTGGATCTGATAGATCTCCTGATTCTGTTTCGCAATCTTCTGCTGGTTCGCTTTGATGGTGCTCTCGTAATACTCCAGCATCTCGGCACGCTGCTGATCACCGTCCCTGACTTCACGGAGCAGGGTGACCAGTTTGGAAGTAAAGGTATCACCGGGCTGTTGCTCGACGTAGTCAACAACATCCGACGGCAAACGTAGACTTTTAGAGATCAGATCGTTGCTATAACTCAACCAGATCACCTCCCGGCTCTGGTTCCTTAATGCGGGCAGATTCACACAGCTGATCAATAAACGAGAAAGCATCATCAACGATATCAAAACCTTTAAGACAAACAAAATCATGATAAAGGTTATCTTTAGAAGCATAAACAAGATAACAATAAGAATCATCAACGTCATACTTTACACGTCGGACATTCAAAGTCCATGGACATATGTCCTCAGGTTGACCAAACTGATCAGGAACTTCAATCACTTTTAACATCAAACTACCTCACTTTCTTTTTCTCCGGTTCGGCTCCTTATAAGGCTTACCATTGCCGGGCTTTTCTTCTTAACGCGTTTGTGTTACAATCGAGTATATATACTTTAGTAAGACAAAGTGTTTTTCACAATTTGTATTACATTAATAGAATAGCACTATAGTGCGAAAAGGTCAATGAATATTTTCACTTTTGTGCGAAAAAGAAAGGGAACAATGGAAACCATAGGACAGAGATTAAAAGCCTGGAGAAAAGAAAAAAACTTCACACTTACTGATATTTCTGCAAAAACAGGACTATCAACGGGAGGTTTATCAGCATATGAACGTGATGAAAAACTGATAGGAAGTAAGACTCTTCTCGCACTTTGGAGCGAATACAACATAGATATTGCATGGATATTAACAGGAAAAAAAGACGGACATTTAACAGCAGAAGAGGAAATACTGGTTGAACTATACCGCCGGGCAGACGATCGGGGCAAGCGCAGCATCATGAGAACAGCGGAGAGCGAAAGCGCGGAGCTGGAGTCATCGACTTCCAAACTTGGATAAATAACCACAAGCTGTAAGACAAATCGACAAAAAACATATGAATGAGCATAAAAATGTCTTACAAATTTTTCTTTACATTCCCGGAAACCCGTGTTATATTGAACTTAGGTAGGAAAGTAATAATTAGTTCCAAGGCGCAGAAAACCCCGGGGTGCGATCCCGGGGCTTTTTGTAACTAGGCTGACTGTTGCTAATCTTCTCCGTCCAGCCATTTGCATATGTAGTAGGCGACTACACTTGCTATAACGGAGAGAAAGAAAGTAATAATAATGTCCAAAGCGCCACCTCCTTCCTGCTGGAAAGAGTCAACAGCAAACTCATTATAGCATAAGGAGTTAATCGCGTAAACCGCTAAAAATCGCTCGAATAGCCGCCTTGGAAGCCTTTTCTCTTAATCAGGGTGTCTAGGGTTCGAGCCCCTGGCGGTACACTCGAGAGAACTGTTTTTGGAGACTTAGGAGCTCTGGGGACGGTTCTTTTTTTGCAATTAAATAATTACATAGCTTGTAAAACCAAAACTTAAAGTGTATTCTAAATCCATAATAAAAGCGAAGGATGAAAGTTTATGAGTTGGGATTATCTGTTTACAAAAGAAATATTGAAAAGAGGCAGGCAGTATTTTGAGTCCGGAAAAGTAAAGGGATTAACACATCGTGGAGCAACGTACCAGGCAAAAGTGCAGGGGACAAAGGTATATGATGTAGAAGCTTATTTAACTGACCGGATGTATCCGAAAATGTTCTGTAATTGTGCCTTTGGTGGAAATTGTAAGCATGAGGCGGCAGTTCTTTACGCAATCGAAGAAATGGATAAAGCAGGAAGAGCAGAGGAAAAACGGGAAAAACAGATTCCCAAGATTGTGTACCCGTTTAAACATAAGAAAAATATAGAAGAACAGTCTGATGGCATAGTACAGCAGTCAGTATATGCATCAGACCAATATGAATATTTCAATATGGAAGCAATGGCAGAACCCTTCTGCTTTTATGAAGATGAACTTGAGGAAGCGGAGCGGCTCATAGCGCAGAATAAAATCACCATAACTGAGTTACAGATGGGGTATCCTAACCGCATAGGAGCAAATGCAATAATGGGTCGGGTATTCGGCGTGATGGATGGAGACTATCTGCATATAACTTTCACAAAAGATGAAATTGAGGATGCCAGATGCGACATTCCGGGATGCTATGAGGGACATTATGGGAAAGATTATTTTGGCATCAGAGAGGATCATCTTTGCGTACATGAGCTTGCGTTACTGCTGTTGTTAGAGAAAAAATTGCAATCAGACAGCATAGGGGACGCTACTGACAGCTATGCGAATGATATGATGCACGGATTCCGCCAAAGAAGGACAGGAATAGAGGAAAAAAGTCAGATTTCAAAGACACTGGTTGTGTTGGAACCATTTTTGGAAGACAAAGGGGATGGGCTCCAGCTTGGGTTTAAGGTAGGAGCAGATAAGCTTTATATGCTAAAAAAGCTTACAGAATTTGTAGATTGTGTAGAAAATAAGGGACAATGGAAATTAGGGACAAAATCATCCATAGATTTTGCATTTGCTTCTTTTAATGAAAACAGTAGCAAGTATTACGATTTTCTGAAAGGCATCGTAATGCAGGAATGGAGAAGAGGAGAATTTAACAGAAATCGCCTGTGGAGCGGTTATTACCGATATAGTGGTGAGACGGAAACAATCAAGGACAGAATTTCGATATACGGAGAAAGGCTGGATAGGTTCTTCCTGCTTGCAGAAGGTAAGAAAATTCCCGTTGCTGTAGGAGACGGAAGAAGAAAAACAAAAAATACCGAATGGTATTTTGAAGAAGGAAGTCCGGATATCAAATTGACAATAGAACAGGAAACCGATCAGAATCAGGTATTTCAGGGAATACGGATTCATGGGAAAATACCGGAATTCCTGGAGGGAATTAACTATCGCTATTATTTAGTAAAAGATATTTTTTATCGAATCCGGATGCAGGAACTGGAGGAACTTGAGCCGTTACTTCGTAATGCAGAAGACGGAGAGATTTCTTTGCAGATCGGAAGAAGATATTTGTCAGAATTTTATTATCGGGTGCTTCCGACGATGGAAAAGTATGCAAAGATAAAAGAAAAGGATGCAACAAAGATCAGGGAATACCTTCCGCCGCAGGCAGAATTTCAATTCTATTTAGATGTGGAAGACGGAAGGATATTGTGTAAAGCAAAGGCAGTTTATGGAGAAATTGCATATGATCTCATGGCATGGATGAATACAGGTCAGAAAATCGACAGTTTCCGGGATCGAGAAATGGAATGTAATATTCTGAATGAGGTGCGTAAGATTTTTCCGGAGATTAATGAGGAAAAAGAAAGTTTTGATTCCGGTGAGGATCAGGATGCAGTATATCAGATATTAAAAAGTGGCGTGACAGATCTGATGCATCTGGGAGAAGTGCAAAGTACGGATCGTTTCCACCGGTTGAATATTCGCAAAACAATTCCTGTGCATGTAGGAGTATCCGTAGAAAGCGAATTGATGAATTTGGAAATTCATTCTGCGGAATTAACGCAGGAAGAACTTTTGGATATTCTAAATAGCTATCGGAAGAAGCAAAAGTATTATCGTTTGCGAAACGGAGAATTTCTGGATCTTCAAGAAGATAATTTGCAGGAACTGGCAGAGATGCTGGAAGACCTGCATATTACCCCGAAAGAATTTGTAAAGGGGAAAATGCAACTGCCACTTTACCGGGCGCTTTATTTAGACAAAATGTTGGAGCAGTGTGAGAGTGTGTATTCTGACAGAGATGCTCGTTTTAAAAATCTGATAAAGAATTTTAAAACGGTAGAAGATGCTGAGTACGAAGTTCCGAAGACATTAAACCAGGTGCTTCGGAAATACCAAAAATACGGCTACAGGTGGCTGCGAACATTGGAAAATTGCGGATTTGGTGGTATTCTTGCGGATGATATGGGACTTGGTAAGACATTACAGGTCATTGCAGTACTGCTGGCACATAAGAATGAAAACAGGAATAGTTATCCGGCATTGATCGTTACACCGGCATCACTGGTGTACAATTGGAAAGAAGAGCTTGCGAAATACGCACCGGAATTGTCGGTCGGAATGATTGCCGGCAATCAGGCAGAACGTCAGAATTGCATTGCGGAATATGAAAAATGGGATGTTTTGGTGACGTCGTATGATTTGCTGAAAAGGGATATTGTAGAATACGAAGGGAAAATTTTTTCTGCGCAGGTCATTGATGAAGCACAATATATTAAAAACCACACAACGGCTGCGGCAAAATCGGTAAAACTGATTTGTGCCCAGACAAAATATGCCCTGACGGGTACGCCCATTGAAAACCGCCTCAGTGAGCTTTGGAGTATTTTTGATTATCTGATGCCTAGATTTTTATATACCTATGATAATTTTAAAAAGGAAATAGAAACTCCGATTACGAAGAATCAGGATGCGGATGCGACAGCATTGTTGAAACGGATGGTGGCACCTTTCATTTTGCGGAGAATCAAGAGTGACGTATTAAAGGACCTTCCGGAAAAATTGGAAGAGAACTATTATGCGGTCATGGAGAATGAACAGCAAAAACTCTATGACGGTCAGGTGGTTCGTATGAAGCAGTCTCTAGAGAAGGAATCAGAAGACAACTTCAGAAAAAATAAGCTGCAGATTTTGGCTGAGTTGACTAGAATACGACAAATTTGTTGTGATCCGGCGCTGCTGTTTGATGATTACGAAGGGGAGTCTGCCAAGAGAAATACCTGTATGCAGTTAATAGAGAATGCAATTGAAGGAGAGCATAAGGTACTGCTTTTTTCACAGTTTACTTCAATGCTGGAGCTTTTGGAGAAGGACTTAAAGGAAAGACAAATCGGATATTATAAGATAACAGGCGAGACTTCAAAGGAAAAAAGGTTGGAATTAGTACAGCAGTTCAATGCAGATAACGTTCCGGTGTTTTTGATTTCACTGAAAGCAGGAGGGACAGGATTAAATCTGACTGGCGCTGACATTGTAATACATTACGATCCCTGGTGGAATGTTGCTGCGCAAAACCAGGCAACAGACAGAGCACATCGCATTGGACAGACGAAAACAGTATCGGTGTATAAACTGATTATGAAAAATTCCATTGAGGAAAAGATACTCAAAATGCAGGAAGATAAGAAAAACCTTGCAGATGCAGTATTGAATGGAGAAAGCACTAATCTGATGGATATGAGTAAAGAGGATTTATTACAGCTTTTAGGATAATGACGAGTAGGAGATTTCATATGACTGCGATATTTGATACTCATGCGCATTATGACGATGATGCATTCAACGAAGACAGAGAACGGCTGTTGGCTGCTTTGCCGGAGCAGGGAATTGCCCGGGTGGTGGATGTGGGGGCGAGCCTGGCATCCTGCCGGAAGGTACTGGAGCTGATGGAAGCGTACGATTATATCTACGGAGCCGTCGGTGTGCATCCCAGCGAGACCGCGGAGCTGGACGAGGAATCCTATTCCTGGTTAAAAGAACAGTGCCAAAAGGAGAAATGTCTGGCAGTGGGAGAGATTGGACTGGATTATTACTGGCCGGAGCCGGATCATGAGACACAGAAAAAGTGGTTCCTGCGGCAGCTAGATCTGGCGCGTGAGATTAAAAAGCCCGTCATCATCCACTCCCGGGATGCGGCGAAGGATACGGTAGATCTCATGACGGAGGCGCACGCAGAGGAGATCGGCGGCGTAATCCATTGCTATTCCTATACGAAGGAGACAGCGAAGATCTTTTTAGATATGGGATTCTATTTCGGAATCGGCGGCGTGCTGACCTTTAAAAATGCGAAGAAACTGAAGGAAACGGTAGAATACATTCCCATGGATCGCATCGTGCTGGAGACGGACTGCCCGTATCTGGCACCGGAACCGAACCGCGGCAAACGCAACAGTTCCCTGAACATTCCCTATGTGATTGCAGCCATGGCACAGATCAAGGGGATCACAGAGGAGGAAGTACGTAAGGTGGCATGGGACAATTCCCTGAAATTGTATCGAATGGATAAATAACCGGGTAAAAAGCGATGGAAGCAATAAAAGAAAGTCAGACAAAACTATTTTCAAAAGAGGACCTGAAAAAACTGATCGTTCCGCTGTTATTTGAACAGGCGCTGGCAATCACTGTGGGCATGGCGGATACGGTCATGATCTCTTCAGCGGGTGAGGCGGCGGTCTCCGGCGTATCTCTAATCGATATGTTCAATAACCTGATCATCAGCGTGCTGGCGGCATTGGCTACCGGCGGCGCCGTGGTGACTTCCCAGTTCCTCGGAGCCGGGAAAAAAGAGGATGCCTGCAAATCCGCAAAACAATTGATCGTGTCATCGGTATGCATTACTATCGGTATATCGATTTTGGTCATGGTGTTCTGTAACGGCATCATTTCCCTGTTTTTCGGTAAGATTGAAGCGGACGTATTCCACAATGCCGTGATCTACATGATGATCTCCGCGTTGTCGTTCCCTTTCCTGGCACTGTATAATTCCTGTGCGGCACTGTTCCGATCCATGGGGAACTCCAAGATCACGCTGAAGGTCTCTGTGGCGGAAAATATCATCAATATCGGTGGAAACGCTCTGGGTGTCTATGTACTGGGACTGGGCGTTGCCGGTGTGGCGATCCCTTCCCTGATCTCCCGTGCGGTGGCGGGATTTATTCTGTATTATTTACTGAAAAATCCGTCCAACGAAGTGCATTTATTAAAGGAAAAATTCCACATCGACTGGCCGGTAATTCACAAGATCTTTTATATCGGTATCCCCAGCGGCATTGAAAACGGTATTTTCCAGCTGGGACGTGTCATCGTGGTGAGCATTATCGCTGGCTTCGGAACGGTGCAGATCGCTGCCAACGGTGTGGCGAACAGCCTGGACAGCATGGGATGCATTGTGGGACAGGCAATGAACCTGGCAATGATTACGGTAATCGGTCGTTGCGTCGGTGCCGGAGATTCCGGTCAGGTGCGGTATTACACGAAAAAGCTGCTGAAGATCACGTATCTGTGTACGTTTGTGGTAAACAGTATCATTCTGCTGTGTCTGCCGTGGATCCTGAAATGCTACAGATTGAGCCCGGAGACCACGCAGCTGTCCTACATTCTGGTCATGATCCACAACGGTGTTGCGATGTTTTTATGGCCGGCATCTTTTGTATTACCGAACATGCTTCGTGCTTGCAATGATGTGCGTTTTACCATGGTGCTGTCTATATTTTCTATGTTTGTATTTCGGATCGGATTCAGTTATATTATTGGTGTGAACATGGGTTACGGAGCCATCGGTGTCTGGATCGCCATGGTACTGGACTGGATTTTCCGCGTAATCTGTTTTGTGAGCAGATATTTGTCTGGTCATTGGTTGAAGACAGCGGGGCTAAAGGATAACAGATAAGAGGGAGGTATCTAATATGCAGGTAGTATTGGAAAATGAGGTTTTAAAAGTAACCATCAACAGCTTTGGTGCAGAGCTTGCAAGCATTCGGGGGAAAGCGACAGATACCGAATATCTGTGGAATGCGGACGCAAAATTCTGGAAGAGAAGTGCACCGGTACTGTTCCCCTTTGTGGGCAGTCTGAAAAATAAGGAATATCACTACGAAGGAAAGACCTATTCCATGGGTCAGCACGGTTTTGCCAGAGATATGGAGTTCGCCGTGGACGTACAGACCGCAACGGAAGCATGGTTTTCCCTGCAATCCAATGAAGAGACCAAAGCGAAATTCCCACTGGATTTTATCCTGAAGATTGGTTATGAATTAGAAGGAAAAGACCTGAAGGTCATCTGGCAGGTCGAGAATCCGGATACGAAAACGCTGTACTTTTCCATCGGCGGACATCCGGCGTTTATGTGTCCTGTGGATGAAAAGGGAAAGCAGTCGGAGTATTATTTCAAGTTTGATACTGACAAGGATCTGACCTACGGTCTGATTGCCGACGACGGACAGGGACTGATGGGGCAGGAAGAAGACGTATTGCCGGTGAAAAATGGCTATGCACAGATCACAGAGCACTTATTTGACCGGGATGCTCTGATCGTTGAGAAACGTCAGGCTTCTGTAGTGAGCCTGTGCACTCCGGACAAAAAGCCTTACCTCACCGTAAGCTTTGATGCACCCTTATTCGGGCTGTGGTCTCCCGCAGGCAAGGGAGCACCGTTTATCTGCATCGAGCCCTGGTACGGCAGATGCGACCGGAACACTTTCGATGGCAGCCTGGAACAGCGTGAGTACGGGAATGTCCTGCAGGCAGGCGAGGTATTCCGTAAGGAGTACACCATTACCGTAGAATAACTGTAGAGTCGTAGAAACAGCAGCGAAGAATTTGTCATCGCTGCTGTTTTTAAGTGGCTTATCTTATGAATTATGGCTGTCTTTGTAGTGAAAATTCGGGATGTGCTCCCATCTATCCCGGAAGTAATGGGCAACCAGTTTCGGACGGCGGTCTCGGGTAAAGATACCCTTGCGGTTGCCGTCCGCACGCATACAGCCCTGCAGGGTGGCGTAATCGGCGAAGTTCCATGCCTGTTCTCCGATGAAGAAGTCTCTTCCGTCGAAAGCTTTGCTGTACATTTTATAGAGCGCTGTCTGAAATTCTTCACTCCACATCTCCGGTGCACAGTTGTGAAGTCCGGCGAGGGTATCGGCACCGTATTCCGTCATCATCACGGGTTTCCCGATCTTTTCCCAGAAGTCCAGTTCCATATTCCAGGCGTAAGAAGCAGCCTCTAAGTCGCCGGATAAGTTGTACCAGCCGTAATAGCGGTTCAGGCAGACCACATCCATGGTTCTGGTGACGATGTCTTTTTCGTAATTATTCTGACAGCAGACGAAGGTCACGGGGCGGTTCTGCGGATCCAGGCTGTGGGTAAATTCATAGAGGGAATGCCAGTAATCGTAGGCGGATTCGGGGAAATGCTCGGTATCCGGTTCATTTCCCATGGACCACATGACAACACAGGGGTGGTTTTTGTCCCGCGCGATCAGATCCCGCAGTACCTGCTCATGGTGCTCCCTTATAGGGAAGGTCTTATAAGGATCACAACTTTCTCCGGCACCGATGCCCACGGCAGGAGTTTCGTCAATGATAACGATACCTTCTCTGTCGCAGAGCCGGTAGATCTCCTCTGCGTAAGGATAGTGGCTGGTACGGAAGGAGTTGGCATACATCCAGTGCAGGAGGTTGATATCCTTGACATCGAGGCACAGATCCAGTCCTCTTCCGCGGAAAAAGGAATCCTCATGCTTGCTGAAGCCCTTGAAATAAAAAGGTTCGCCGTTGATTAAAAACTGCGTTCCTCTCACCTCTACAGTACGGAAACCGAATTCTTCCGTGTAGCAGTCCTCCCCGTAATGCACTTCGGCTTTGTACAGGTAAGGAGTGCCGGGATAGGGCTGCCAGAGATTCGCCTGCGGAACCCGGAGTTCTCCTTTTCGTCCGATGGCTTCCGCTATGCAGTTGCCATCCGCATCTATAATTTTCAAAGAGACAGGAGCGTCACTATTTTCGTCATCCGTGAGAATCTCATAATTTAAGATACCGGTGTCACCTTCAATGGACGGCACCAGAGTAATGTCTTTAATGTATGCAGCCGGAGTGCTGTAGAGGCGTACCGGACGGTTGATGCCCGCATAATTAAAGAAATCAAAATTCGGCAGATTCTGTTTTTTCCGCCATACTTTCGCGGCTTCCACACTGGGGATACCGGGATTGTCCGAGCCGAAGAAAGCGATATTTCCCTCGTTGCCGATGGGCAGGGTGCTGTGACTGATGCGGTTGTCTACGGCGACACCGATAGTAATACAGCCATTCTCCGGCATGAGATCGGTGATCTCTACTTCAAAGGGGAGAAAACCGCCTTTGTGTGTCATGACCAGTTTCCCGTTGATATAAATTTTTGCAACATGGGTTACGGCGTCAAAACGCAATACCCGCCGCTGCCCATTGTTCCCGCACAAAAGTGCCGGAAGCTCCACGGTCCGTTCGTAATAAGCCCAGCCGTAATGATTCCGGTAAGCCGGGTCATCCTTCTGGTCATTATAAGAAGCGGGAACGCAGATCAATTCCATCTCCTGCGGAGTGGTCCAGGTATCTCCCGGTTCTGTCTCGTCTCCTAATTTGAATTGCCATACCCCTCCCAGATCGATCAAGCTGCGGGAGCGGTTCATGATCGGATATAACATGCAGTGTCCTCCTTTTGCCCTGTGGCCTATAATTGCGCTTATTATAGGGCAGGACAAAAGGAAAATCCATGTGATTATTTGCAGGAAATATGCTATTTTTTATAATATGCGGTCATATCTGCATGTTTTACCTAAGAAAATGAAAAGAAAAAACGGTCTGTTAATGTTAAAATAATATAACAATGTGATGCAAAATTTGTAGCAGTCAGGAATCGCTGAAAGGGAGATCGAAATGGAAGAACTGTATTTTACAGCACGCACTACGGCAGATACCGCGGAATTGTACTGGGATAAGCCGGAAGGAGCGGAAACGGTCTGTGAATATGAGGTTTTCCTGGATGGAGTTTTTGTGGCGGCGACGGAGAGAACTCATTTTACACTGACGGCATTACAGCCGGAGCACCGTTATCGGGCTACGATCTGTTATAATGAGAAACAAATTGGAGACCTTATTTTTGAGACAAAAAAGGTCCTTCGTCGTTTGGATGTGACGAAAGAACCTTACCTTGCCAAAGGAGACGGAACCATAATGAATACCGCCGCACTGCAGCGGGCATTCAATGATTGCGGCGCAGAGGAGGAAGTGTATTTTCCGGCGGGAATTTATCTGACGGGAGCGCTGGATCTGCACAGCAATATGGCAGTCTATCTTGACGAGGGGGCTGTTCTGCAGGGAAGCGAAGCCCCGGAAGATTATCTCCCGCGGATCTGGAGCCGCTTTGAGGGTGTGGAACAGGAATGCTACCGGAGCCTGTTAAATGCAGGAAAACTGGATCATACCGCAGGTCCGAATTGCAGCAACATCCTGCTCTACGGAAAAGGAACCATCAGCGGAGGTGGACGGGAACTGGCAGATCGCACCATTGAGCAGGAGAGGAAGAATCTGGCGGATTACCTCGCACAGAACGCCGCACTGATAGCAACCTGTGAGAATGACCGCACCATTCCGGGACGTGTGCGAGGGCGGCTGATCAACCTGAGTAATTGTGAGCATGTACGGATCACCGGACTGACACTGCAAAACGGTCCGGCGTGGAATGTGCACATGGTTTATTGTAATGATATTGTGACGGATCATTGCGTGCTACATTCTCAGGGTATCTGGAACGGAGACGGCTGGGATCCGGATTCTTCGGAGAACTGCACCCTGTTTGCCATGCGTTTTGAGACCCATGACGATTCCGTGGCTATCAAATCAGGGAAAAATCCGGAAGGTAACAAAATTAACCGTCCAACGAGACATATTCGTGTATTTGACTGTTACAGTGTATGCGGACACGGAATCTGCATCGGAAGTGAGATGTCCGGTGGTGTGGAGGATGTAAAGATCTGGGATTGTGATGTGGCGGCTTCTTACAGCGGCATTGAGATCAAAGGAACGCCACAGCGCGGCGGTTATGTCCGCAATGTCTCTGTGCGGGATTGCAGCTTTCCGAGACTGATGATCCATTCGGTTCCTTATAATAACGATGGCGTACCTGTCGAAGAGGAACCGGTGTTTGAGGATATGCGTTTTGAAAGGCTGGAGCTTACCGGCATCCGGATGGGACATGGGGATTCCGTTACCGTGGATCCCATTAAAATCGAGGGCTTTCGTTCCCCGGGACATGCGATCCGGAATGTTACATTGCGCGACTGCACTTTGCCGCAGGATGCCAATCTTCGTCTTGCCTGGTACGAGAACCTGACATTGCAAAACATACACAGTAAAAACAGCGTCACATCAGAAGAAATATGAGAAGAAACGTTAAAAACCTATAAGGAATACAGGAAAAGCTTCGGGAACGGACAAGGCCCCGAAGCTTTTTATTGCCGTTACATTTCCCGACACATACGAGATTCAATATAAATTTATCGAATATCAATAAAATTATATTGACATTCGTATGCCTGAGTGATATTTTAAAGCTACCAAGAAGGAAAGAGGTATTCATTATGGAGAAGAGA
>CAVGMD010000016.1:0-39183 GCA_963630275.1 Bacteroidaceae bacterium
AAGGAGAGGATTGCAATGGAAAAGAACACGACATTTACGGAAGGGAAAATCTTACAGCCGCTGATTAAATTTGCGCTGCCGGTGCTGTTTGCCCTGTTTTTACAGGCAACGTACGGTGCTGTGGATTTACTGATCGTGGGAAAATTTGCATCTTCGGCAGATGTATCCGCAATCTCTACGGGATCTCAGATCATGATGACCTTGACGAATCTGATCAGCAGTTTTGCCATGGGTACGACGATTCTGCTGGGGCAGCAGATCGGCAGTGGGAAAAGAGAGGAAGGCGGGCGGACCATCGGTACAGCAATTCTGATGTTTGCGGGGATTGCGGTAGTAATGACGATGCTGTTGGTGGTATTTGCGCCGCAGATCAGCGGAATCATGAATGCACCGGAGGAAGCTTTTGATAAAACCGTAGCCTATGTGCGGATCTGCGGAGCTGGTATGCTGGTGATCGTGGCATATAATCTGATTGGATGTATCTTCCGTGGACTGGGAGATTCCCGGACCCCGCTTGTGACGGTGGCTATTGCCTGTGCCTGTAATATTGCCGGGGATCTTCTGCTGTGTGCAGTCTTCGGTCTGGAAACGGAAGGAGCCGCCATCGCTACGGTATTTGCACAGGTTGTCAGTGTAATTGCTTCTTATTTCTTCATTCGCAAGAAGGAGTTACCCTTTGAACTGAAGCGGGAAAATCTGCGGATTCATGGATATACGCTTCGGAAAATGACGGCATTGGGGGCGCCCATTGCACTGCAGGATCTGCTGGTGAGTGTATCCTTCCTGATCATTCAGGCCATTGTAAATTCCATGGGAGTGATTGCTTCCGCCGGTGTGGGTGTGGCAGAAAAAGTGTGTGCATTTATCATGTTGATCTCTTCCGCATTCATGCAGTCGATCTCCGCATTTGTAGCGCAGAATTATGGTGCCGGGCATATGGACCGGGCAAAAAAAGCATTGCATTACGGTGTGGCAGTATCTTTTGTAATTGGTGTGGGAATGTTTTTCCTGACCTTTTTCCATGGAGATGTGCTGGCGGGAATCTTTTCTTCGGAGGAAAATGTAATTCTGGCAGCGGCAGATTATCTGAAGGCTTATGCCATTGACTGTCTGTTCACAGCAATCTTCTTTTGCTATACCGGATTCTATAACGGTATCGGCAGGACAAAATTCGTTATGATACAAGGAATCATCGGAGCGTTCTGTATCAGAGTGCCCATTTCTTACCTGATGAGCATTCAGCCGGATCCGACACTGTTCCATATCGGACTGGCGACGCCGGCATCTTCGATTTTACAACTGCTCATGTGTCTGGGATTTATGGGAGTTTTGCGTTACAAGAAAAAGGTCTAAATCTGCTAGGGAAGATATTCCATGAGAACAGGTCATGATCGCTACAATAATAAAATCCAGGACGGATTTCACGGCCAAAGTGGAGTAATCTCCCGGCATACCGGTCATAGCACCGGAGATACCGATGAACAGGACACAGATTTTTCACAGAATGAACACTTTTTCAATACAAAATTTTCCTATACTTGAGAAAATAATGGATTTTGGACGGAATAGCAATCGGAGGTTCGCCGTGAAGAACAAAGAGATCAAACAGATAATTTTTTCCCAAAAGAAAAACAAAAAAGAGAAGAAAGGAAAAGGGCGTAAAAAGTGGATCATCGTTGCGCTGGTACTGGTACTTGCGCTGGGCGGCGGTTCTGTGGCAGCAGTGGTGATATTACATAGAAACGGCAATCGATCGGAATTTTCCATGCAGGGTAATATGGCGGGATTGACCTTCACGGAGGATATGACTGCTGCGTCAGGTGTTACCAATGTCGGTATCACGGAGGCGAGCTTTGACGTGGAAAATTTGACGACAGAGTTAGAGATTGAGGAAGTCTATGCGGTCTCCGGGGAAGAGGTAACGGCAGGAGATAAGATTTTAAAGCTTACGGAGGACAGTGTGGAGGAAGCCAGAAAGGAACTGGAGAGGGCGCTTAAGGATGCGGAGCTTGCGTATCGCACCGGAGCTATTGAATATGAGCAGAACCTGATCACAGCGGAGTATACGAGAGACAGTGCCATTCTCACCGGACAACAGGCTAAGGATGTCTATGATGAGACGGTAGCAAGTCTGCAGAGTGCTGTGACCAGGGCGGAAGAGGAATTGCAGGATGCGGAGGATGATATAGCAGAGTATGAATCCTATGTGAATGACGGTTCCTATAAGAGTTATTTTAAGGTAGATGAATATCAGGCAATCTATGATGAGAACCTGAAAGCACTGACGGATAAACTGGATGAGTGGGGAATTGGCTGGTCCCAGATCACCGGCGGGTCAGTCGGATCTGTGCAAGCAGGTGGAACCGCAGGCAATGTGCTGGGCAGCAGTGGACAGGACAGCAATTCCTCGAATGTGAAAACTCTGGCATCCTTATACAGCATTTTGGAACAGAACCTGAAGGATCTGGAAGAAGCACAGGAAAAATATGAGGATGCAGTCACCAATGCTTCTTTTAACTTACAGACATTGCAGTTAAAGCTTCCCAGCCTTCAGCAGGCTGTCACGGAGGCGAAGGAAAATTATGAGATCCAGCTGGCGCAGGCAAAGCTGACCTATGAGACTTCCCTGTCCGGCGCAGAACGGGCAGAGAGTGATTATAACACTACGGTGGAAAAAGCTAAGTCCGATCTGGCAGCTCTGAAAAGTACTTATGAAGACGCCAAAGAGAATCTGGAACTGTTTGAAAGCAGCGTGGGAGACGGATATTTCTATGCATCTGAGGACGGAACGATCCTGCGGACCATGGTGCGGGCGGAGCAGACTCTGACTTCCGATGCAGTCGTATTCGTTTACAGCAATCCGAAGGAACTGACCGTCACCGTATCGGTAGATCAGTCGGATATTGCAAAACTGACCGTAGGCGACAGTGCTTATGTGCAGACCTCTGCAGGCAGCGGATATACCGGTGTGATCACAGCCATTGATCCGGTATCCTCGTCTGACAGCCGTACCAGTGTCACTTACAGCGTGACGGTACAGATCAACGTGGAAGATGAGGAAGACAGCTTAAGTGCCAATCAATCCGTCACCGTAGTCTTCGGCATGACGGAGGAAGACATTGAGCAGTTACAGCAGAGACAGAGCATGCAGGGCAGACCTGACGATGTGTCCGGCGGCGATGCAATGCCACAGGGCGGCTCGGAAGGCGGCGAAAAGCCACAGGGTGATTCCGGCAACGGTGAGAAGCCGGAAGGTGACCTGGGTAACGGAGAACTGCCGGAAAACGGTGAGAAGCCCCAGGGTGGTCCCGGAGACGGGGGATTCCCGGGAAATGCAAATGAACAGCAGGGAGGACAGACACAGTCATGAAATTAAAAAGACCACATTTTGATAAACTGAAATCCCTCACGAAGAAGCAGAAAAAGTTGATCCTGGCGGGGATCGCACTGCTTCTGCTGATCCTGGCAGCCTGTTATACCGTGTTCATTGCACCGTTACTTCAGAAAGAACAGTGGATCTACAAGGAAGAGACGGTGGAGCGTGGCACTTTAAAGGTAGGTGTGACGGAGAGCGGTTCTCTGGAATACAACACAAAATCCATAGATTACGATCTGGATCTGGACGTCAGCGATGACGACGAGGATGACAGCGACGACGATGACGATGATACCGTACAGAAATATTTAAAGATAGAGGAGATCTATGCTGCCAGCGGGCAGCGTGTCACCGAAGGCGAGGAACTTCTGAAATTCACGGAAGACAGCGTGGAGGCGGTTCGGGCACTGTTGCAGAATGCGGTAGTGGAGGCGCAGGCAGACTATGCGGAGGCAGAGAGTACTTATGAATTGTCCCTGCTGGAAGCCCAGACCGACTACGACACCCAGAAGATCAGTGCTTCCTATGCGGCGTCCATCCGCAATACTTCCGGTACCAGCGTGACGAACAACGTGGCATCCCTGCAGGTGCAGCTGGAGCAGAAGAAAGCCAACACGGCATCTCTGCAGGAAAAGCTGGCGGAAGCCCAGGAAGATTACCGGGATGCGCTGGAGACTTATGAAGCGGCAAAGGAAGGCTATGAAGACGCGGGAATGGACAATACCGTAAACTTTATGGTCATTCAGAATGGTTATCTCAGTGCAAAAACGCAATATCAGCAGGCAAAATCAGCACTGACCCAGGCGGAAACTGCGGTAACGGACAATGAAAGTGCCATTGCCGATCTGGAGAATCAGCTGACTGCAGCCCGGACAAAGCAAAATATTGACAGGCTGGATACGGAAGAGACCTATCAGGAAGCGGTGATCACCGGGCAGAATGCCGAGACCACTTACAACGCCGCAGTGGAAGATCTGAAGGAGACCTTACAGGAAGCGGAAGAGACGAAAGAAAAACGGGAAGAACAGTTAAAGGCCTTTGAAGATTTTGTGGGAAGCAATGGCATCCTGTATGCCACAGAAGATGGTGTGATCACAGAGGTCAGCTACGAAGCGGGAGACCGCCTGACGACGACAGGAGCTCTGTTTTCTTATGCAACGTCGGATGACATGAGAATCTCCGTGGATGTGACCCAGGAGGATATTGTGGACCTGAAGGTTGGAGATGCGGTAGATATCACCTTTACGGCATACCCGGAGGATTCCTATACAGGAAGCATTCTTTCCATCAATACCACAGCAACTTCCGATTACAGCAACACGGTAAGCTATACTGTGGAGATCAGCGTGGAAGGTGAACTGGAGCAGCTCTACGGCGGCATGACGGCAGATGTGATCTTCGTTACCGAAGAAAAAGAAGATGTCCTCTATGTATCCCGTAAGGCAATCGTAGAGGAGAACGGCAAGACCTATGTCTATCGTAAGGCAGCACTGGGCAGCAGGGAACTGGCAGAGGTAGAGACCGGTATCACCAACGGTGTGGACATTGAGATCCTGTCAGGACTGGAAGAGGGCGATACTATCTACCTGGCAAGTAAAGTCAGCTCCGAGGCAGAAGTCAAGAGCACGGAGGAGACTTCTGATTCTGGTAGCAGTTCTGATACCACAATCGGCAGTGATACGGAGTTCGAGATGTCGGAGGATATGCAGATGCCGGGAGGCGGTGACATGCCGCAGGGTGGTCCCGGAGGCAGCGGTTCCGGCAGCTTTGGTGGCGGAATGCCGGGCGGTCCCGGAGGACAATAAATCAGGCTGATGGAGCAAATGTTGAGAAACAGACAGGAATGATTGGGAACAGTTATGAAGCAGAATGAAAATGGGAAAAAGATCAAGGAAACTATAAAAAATCGGATGAGCCGGATCGGATCATGGAAAAGCTGGTCGAAAAGGCGCAAGCTCACCACCGGTATCTGTGGTGTCTGTGTGATCGTTATAGTGGCTGGTGCCATTGGTCTCTCCGGTGGTTCCGACACGGAAGTCATTTATAAAGAGACCACCGTAAAATACGGGACACTGGTCAAAGGTGTGACGGAGAGCGGCTCCGTGGACATCGGTACGGTGGATCAGACCTTTGATCTGGATATGAGTGCCCTGCAGAGAACGGATACTTCCGGCAACAGTTCATCCGACGGTTCTTCCGGTAATACTGCCGGCAGTAACTCTGGTTCCGGTGGATTTGGCGGCATGAGTGCTTCCGGCGGCAGAGCCCAGGGAGGCTTAGACATGTTTGGGCAGATCTTCAATATGGGCGGCAGCAGCTCTGGCAGCAATGGTGACGATTCTACCCTGACTGTGGCTGAGGTAGTGGTCTCCGTAGGGCAGCAGGTGTCCGAGGGAGATCCCCTGTACCTGCTGGAAGAAGACAGTGTCTCCGACCTGGAAGACGAACTGCAGTCTAACGTGGAGAAAGCAAAAGCCGATCTGGAGGCGGTGGAAGCCGACCAGACCCTGTCAAAACAACAGGCAAAATACACTTATGACAGCAGCACTGCTTACGGCAGTTATATTGATACCGAGTACAGTACTACATTGCAGGAGCTCCAGAATACGGTAGATTCTGCGGAGAGCACACTGGAGCAGGCAAAGAGCAGCCTGGAAGATTACCGGGCACAGCTGGAGGAAGTAACGGCAGTCTATAAGGATGCGGCACAGGTATTGTCGAACTGTAAATACAGCCTGAATAGTACAGACGTAGCAGATGATACTTACGGATATGTCTATTATGCGCAGCTGACGGAGCAGGCACAGTCCACGGCAGATTCCCTGGAGCAGCAGAAGGAAGAGCTGGAACAGAGAGTAGAGCAGGCGGAGGAAAATGTAACCACTGCCGAAACCGCCTTCAATAAGGCAAAACGGGAACTGGAGCAGGGGAAACTGACCGCTGTCGAGACAAAAAAACTGCGGACACTGGCTTACAATACCGCACAGGAGACCTATGACATTGCACTGGGGTATCTTGCGCAGGAATTGTCCGATCAGCAGGAAACCTATAATGAGACACTGGAAAAATGGAATGAGTTCAGCACATATATCGATGGTAATGCAGTATGTGCAAGATACAACGGTGTCATCACAGGCGTGGAGCTGGAGGCCGGAGACAAGATCAGTACCGGAACCTCTCTGGTTACCTTATACGATATGGACGAAGTGACCATGACGGTAACAGTGGATGAAGATGATATGACGGATATTTCTCTGGGATCTGCGGCGAATATTGCATTGACGGCATATCCGGAAGATACCTTTACGGCAAAGGTGACGGCTATCGGAGATGCAACATCGGATTCCAGTGGAAATATAACTTATGACGTGACTGTCACATTAGAAGGGGATGTCTCCGGACTGTTCCAGGGAATGACAGGAGATGTGACTTTCGTTACGGAACAAACGGAAGAAGTGCTGTATGTCTCACGCAGGGCCATTATCACAGAGGATGACAAGACTTATGTAAAAGTGAAGACTGCAGATGGCAGTATTGTGAAAAAAGAAATAACGACAGGACTGTCAGATGGTTCTAACATGGAAATCTCCGGAGATATTGCAGAAGGAGACACTGTGTTGATCGAAAGCAGCATTACGAAGTAGAGCGGTGACCTGTGGGAAAGTAAGGTCAATGGAAGGGAAGAAGTAGAATATGAGATTATCCGAAATATTGCGTCTGGTGTGGCTGAACCTGTCACAGAATAAATTCAAAGTGATCCTGACTTCCATCGGTATCGTTGTGGGATCCGCCACCATAATGCTGGTGCTGGCGATAGGTACCGGTGGAAAAGAAGAAGTGGCGGAGCAGTTCAAGAACCTGAATGCCGGAGCCATTGATATTTCCTGTGACAGCAGTGACAGCGGCGGTTTTAGTTTTGAAATGCCGGGCGGTGGAGGAAGTGTTACCGTCACCAATATGGGCGGAGGCCCCGGAGGAGGTTCCGGCGGCGGTATGCAGGGTGGCCCAGGTGGTGGCATGGACTTCGGCGGATTCTTCGGTTTTGGACAGGAGGAAGAGAGCGAAGCCGTGACATTGACCAGTGAAGACTGTGATGATTTGGCGACTTTTGTATCGGGAATCTCTGCAACTACGATCTCTTATTCCACCACAGCGTCGGTGGAGGGAGGCGATATGACCTCTGCTTCCTATTACACCATCGCCGGTGTGGAGGACAATTATGCCACTATCAGTAATCTGGAAATGGCCATCGGGGATTTCCTCACAGAGGAAAACAACGAGAGCAAGGAAAAGGTGTGCGTACTGGGTGCCACCGTAGCAAAGGAAATTTTCGGCAGCGCCTACGACGCCTATGACGGTACAGTCTATATTGATGGTCGCCCCTATATAGTGTCAGGGGTACTATCTGAGATGGGAACTGTGGCATCCGGCATCAGCCCGGATACGGCGATCTATGTACCTTATGAAACCGGTATCAAATACATTACCGGTACGAGTATCAGTCCAACCATCACGGTCATCGCGGAGGATGTGAATCAGGTGGATACCGTAATGACGGATGTGGAGAGTGCCTTAAAAGAAAGCTATCCCAACACCACATTTACCATCAGCGATGCCGGAAGCAAGATGGAGGCAGCCTCCGCTTCCAATGAGACTTTGACATTACTGCTGATCTCCATGGCAGTGATCGTATTTATCGTCGGCGGTATCGGTATTATGAACGTGCTGTTTGTATCCATCAAGGAGCGCACCAATGAGATCGGTATTTTGAAAGCACTGGGCTGTTCCCGGAAGGATATCCTGTTGGAGTTTTTATTGGAGGCAAGCTTTACCAGTCTGGTAGGAGCGGTGCTGGGGGTGTTGGTGGCTCTTGGAATTACGCCATTAGTGCAGCTGTTCAACGTGAGAGTGTCCCTGTCGGTACAGGGTGCAGTATTGTCGCTGTTGTTTGGTGTCCTCACCGGAAGTATCTTCGGCTTCTATCCGGCGTATAAGGCATCGAGACTGATCCCCGTAGAAGCTTTAAACCAGGAATAGTGTGAAAAGTGTGAAAAATAAATTTTTCACACGCAAATTTGTGCCGATGCCCCAAAGTTTGCAGGTTATTGAAAGACGTAAAGATAGGATGGAAAATGCAATGATCACAATGAAAAATATTAATAAAGGCTATATGCTGGGAGAGGAGCGTCTGCCGATCCTGAAGGACATCAATTTTCAAGTAAATAAGGGAGAATACGTGGCAATCTTAGGCCCTTCCGGTTCCGGTAAGACGACGTTAATGAATATGATCGGCTGTATGGATGTGATGGACAGCGGAGAATATTATCTGGACGGTATGGCGATCCATGAGACCAAAGAGGACGATCTGACCATGGCGCGCAACCAGAAGATCGGGTTCATTTTCCAGAACTATCAGCTGATCCCGACCTATAATGTCATGCAGAATATTATCATGCCCCTGCTGATGCGTGGCATGACTCATGAGGAAGCAGAAGAAAAGTGTAAAAATACTATCAAACTGCTGGGGCTGGATCATCGTATCGGACATAAGCCCAACGAATTGTCCGGCGGACAGAAGCAGAGAGTATCCATTGCCAGAGCACTGGTGGGACAGCCGGCGATCCTGTTAGCGGATGAGCCTACCGGTGCTCTGGATCAGACTAGCGGTAAGGAAGTACTGAAGCTGTTCCGGGAATTGAACGATATGGGCAACACCATTGTCATGATCACCCATGATCTGAGCGTTGCTCAGTCAGCAAAACGCATTGTGCGCATCGTGGACGGACAGCTGCAGGAATAATCATATTCAGGAGAGATGCGCAAGCATCTCTTTTTTCAGATTTTCAGACGTAAGAACGCGTGCGAAGGCTTCTGCAAAATGGTCCAGCTCTATGGTCTGCCACATGTCACCGGAAAGACCTGCCTGGTCACAGCCACTGACACCGTCGGCCACGACAACGACATTGTATTTTTGATGGTAAGCACTGCGAATGGTGCTGTCGACACACCAGTTGACTACAGTTCCGGCGATGATCAGTGTCTTGATATTTCTTTTTTCCAATTCTTTTCCCAGAGAGGAAAAGGCAAAACAATCGTATCCGTATTTATCGAAAATGATATCGCCTTCCACGGGTTTTACGAGATCGGAGATCGCGGTCTCCGGATTGGGATAATCGAAAGCATTGCCGGTGGCATCTTCCCACAGTCCGCGCTGGGGAGCCATCTGGTAGTAAAAATCGTAGGTATTTTCTTTGTTATAGGCAAATCTGGAATACAGAACGGGAACTTTGTGACATCGGCAAAAGTCCGCAAAGTCTGCAATGGCAGGAGCCTGTGCTCTTGCCATGGGTACTTCCAGCGGAGCACCGGCATCTACAAAGCCTTTTTGCATATCAATGATCAGAAAAGCACATTCTTCAGGGTGAATTTCAAAAGCAGGTACCCATTCCCAAAATCTCTTACTCATACACAATGACCTCCCAAAAATAAAATTAGCAAAGGTACTCACAGCGCCTTTGCCAATTTCACTGTAACAGGAGCGCTTCAAAACCGCAATGTACAAACTGCATACTAGATTGCGGTGATCAGGAGACATTTTGCACTTTGTAGTATTTATTCAGATATAGGGCCACGGATAGTTCCAGTCTGGTATTGTGGTCCTCCAGATCACAATTCAGAAGGGAACAGATCCTGGTAACCCGCTGTATCATGGTATTCCGGTGGACATAGAGAAGCTGAGCTGCATGGGAAATATTAAAGTTATTTTCCGCCAGTACAGCAAGGGTGTGCAATAATTCTGCGTGATTTGCAAGATCATATTCCACAATGGGATAAAGCTTTTTATGAATATAGGCAACGATGTACTCCGGATAGGAAGTATCAATACATAACTGCAGCAGGCCGAGATCCTCATAAGCCAGGTAAGTAGTCTCACCGTCAGGGCATGCCTTATGACAATGGCATGCTTCCTGATAGCTTTTCTTATAGTCTTCCGGCTGTGTATAATATCTGCCGCAACCTATCTTCAAAGGAACTTTTTTGTCATCCTGTGACAGACTTTCAAGAAGTTTCTGCATAAAGCGCTGCAGATCAGACAGCTCTTTTATGGGTAGCAATACGGTTAACCGCATTTCGGTGATCAGGTAAAGAGGTGCATTTTTTTCGTCAGGACAGAACACTGATAAATTCTGCGATATTTTGCGGTAGATCTCATTTAGAATAACCGGATTCTCAGAGACGGAAGAGTTTTCTGTTCGGAAGACAATGACACGGCATCCGGGAGCAGTGTACTTCAGATCATGAAGCTGCTGACGGACCAGAGAAGAGTCCATTTCTGTATCATAGAGCAGCAGACTGCGGGTAAGGTCGGAGATGCTTTTTTCCCGGGAACGTTTTGTGGACACATAGTCGCAGATAATGCTGATGGATTCACTGAAAGGAGGTTCAGAAGGAATCCAGAAGATCGGGAATCCGATGGCATCTGCAAGGGCAATGGCTTCCTTCGGCATAAAAGACAGGAAGTGGTTTTTCATAAAAATGATGCAGGCCACATCTTTTTTATATGCCTTATCAATAATGGTGGTAATATTGGTAACCTGATCAAGATGGAGTCCAACGCCGTTGACGAGAAGCACTTCTTTTCCACGCATCCACTGATCAAACGTAAAAAGCTGGATCAGATTGACGGCGGACACCTCCCGCATCAGTCCGGAGGCACCGCCCAACAGTATGATTCCATGATTTTTAAAATATTCCAGTTCCGCAATATCTTTTACAGTAACCATAAGTAACCTCCGTTTCCAACAACAAAAAAGGTGCCGGGATAATCCCTGACACCTTTGTCGTACGAATGCAATATGCACTTTGCATACTTGAATGATAACAATATAACCACAAAATGCACAAAAAAGCAAGAGACAAATCAAATTTTCAGAAAAAGGGTTGACGTGTCAGAAAACGAATGGTATAAAATGCGTATCAGGCAACGGAGCTTAATAACTTCGCTGCCTGTTTTTTTTACCGAAAAGAAGAGGAGGAAACAGATTATGAAGAAGATGAAGAAATTTTTGGCATGCATGGTTTCCGTTGGATTAATGGTAGGAATGCTCAGCGGATGCGGTTCTTCCGCAGCAGATACCGCAGCGGCCGGCGCGGGTACCACAGTGGCGGCTACAACGTCCGGAAGCACTACAGAGTCCTCGGAAGATACGATTAAGATCGGTTTGTTATTTTCCTTCGGTGGTTCAGAAGCAACCCTTGAGAAATGTATGTATAACGGTGCGGTACTTGCTGTAGAGCAGGTAAATGCAGCCGGAGGTATTAATGGAAAGAAGATTGAATATGTAGCAGAAGATTATAATGGAGAACCTTCTCTGGCAGCAGAAAAAGCATTGAAGATGATCACGGAAGACAATGTTGTAGCAATCGTGGGATGCTGTTCTTCCTCCAGCCGTCAGGCAGTGCTCAGTGTGGTAGAGGAATATGATAACCTGCTGGTATATCCCATCAGTTATGAAGGACAGGAATATTCCGATAACATTATCTATTGCGGCGTAGTTCCCAACCAGCAGTCTTCTGTATTGGTACCCTGGGCAGTAGAAAACTACGGTGAGAATTTCTACTTTATCGGTAATGATTATGTATATCCCAGAAGCACCAACGCACAGGCAAAGGAATTCCTGGCAAGTGCCGGTGGTACAGTAGTAGGTGAAGAATATGTACCTCTTGGAGATACCGATTATTCTTCTGTCATTGCCAATATTATTTCCGCAAAGCCGGATGTTGTATTCTGCGACCTGGTAGGCGACAGCCAGACAGCATTTTATAAGCAGTATGCAAACTATGGACTGGCAGATATGGGTATTACCTGCGTAAATGTAGCATTGGACGATCTGGTAGCAACCGCAGCAGGCTGGGATAACGTAGAAGGCATGATCGCATGTTATGATTACTTCCCGGCAGTAGGGGGAGAACAGAGCGATGCATTTGTAGAGGCTTATAAGGCAAGATTTAATGACGGCTCGGTTCCTGCATCCGCTAGTGCAGTTCCTTATATCGGTGTAGAAGCACTGGCAAAAGTACTGGGAATGACGGATGATTACTCCAGTGGTAAAGCTCTGGCAGATCTGTTCTCCGGACTGTCTGTGGATGCACCGGATGGAACGGTTGTATTTGATAAGGAAAATCACCATCTTGCAGTGCCTATCTACATTGCAGAAGCTGAAAACGGAGACTTTAAGATCCTTTACTCACAGGAAGAACTGATCGCACCCCTTCCTTTTGGAGAATAATAATATGGATAAACTAATCCCTCTGATTGTAAACGGTATGATGTCCTTTTCAACCCTGCTGATGGTATCGCTTGGAATGGCTATCATATGCGGAAAGATGAAATTATTTAATCTGGCACATGGGGAACTCGTCACGGTAGGAGCATATGTCTCCTACCTGATGCTGAATGAGCTGCACCAGTCTTTTCTGATCAGCATTCTGGTATCCTTTATTGCTACCTTTGTGCTGGGGGTCATTATTGAAAAGATCATAATCAAGCCATTATATTCCAGACCGGAAGAAACATTGCTTGCTACCTTCGGATTGTCCCTGATCCTGCAGGAGGGAATGAAATTCCTGTTTACTTCCATCGGTAAATCCGTTTCTATGCCGGTAAAGGGATCAGTTACGATTCTGGGAGCTATTATTCCGACCTATAATGTCTGGGTATTTGGTATTACTGTTTTGATGTTTGTACTCACGATCCTGATCTTCTATCTCACTTCTCTGGGAAAGAAGATCAGAGCTATCGGACAGAACAGAGATATGACAGAGTGTCTGGGAGTCAATACAAGCTTTTGCGATACCTTTACTTTTGCTTATGGCTGTGCACTTACCGGCGTTGCCGGATCGTTACTGGCTCCGTTGAAGTCTATTACCCCTACCATGGGAACTTCCTATCTGCTGGACTCCTTCATGACGGTATGCGTCGGTGGAGCGGATTCTTTCCTGGGAACCGTGGTGGCATCTCTGGGAATCGGGGAATCCACATCCCTGATCGGCGGATATACGAATTCTGTGTTGGCGAAACTTCTTGTATTTATTGTCATCATTGTTCTGATCCGTATTCGTCCGGAAGGCATTTTTGTAAAAGAGAAACGGTAAGGAGGCAACATCATGAAGAAAAAAATCAATATTTGCTATATTATAGATGCTTTGTTACTTGCCTTTTTCATTTTCTATCCTTTCTTTGGAAGTATCTTACGGATCACGATGGTAGGAAGGATCATGTGCCTGATCATGCTGGCATTTTCCCTGGATCTGACATGGGGGTATGGTGGACTGATCAACATGGGACAGGGCGTATTCTTCGGACTTGGAGGCTATATTGCAGCAATATCCCTGGTGTCAAGAGAGGGTGTGCCAATGTATATGTCCAGTCTGGGTGTTACGGAATTGCCGTTTGTAGCAAAACTGCTGGGAAACAATTTCTCGTATAACTTTTTTGCCATTGCAGTACCGGGTCTTTTGGCAGCAGTACTTGGCTGGTTTATTTTTTCCAGTAAGATCAAGGGTATCTATTTCTCCCTGATCACCATGGCCTTATGTGAAGTATTTGAACTGCTGATCCAGGCGGGACAGAAATTTACCGGAGGCACCAACGGAATCGGAGGCGTGCCGAAGCTGTATCTGGGAGATGGTTCCAGCCTGAAACTGAAACAGATGTATTATCTGGTGCTGGTGTGCCTAGTATTGGTATATCTGCTTTGCAGATTTATTACCAATTCCAAATTTGGAAAAATCACAAAGGCGGTAAAAAACAATGAAGCCAGAGTAGATTTTCTGGGATATAATTCCGCAAATATCAAGATCGTATTGTTTACCATCAGCGGTATGATCGCCGGATTTGCAGGTTCCCTGTATGCGCCGATGAACGGAATGATCTCAGCTACCGACGCCGGACTTACTTTTTCCACGACCATGATCATCTGGCTGGCTATTGGCGGACGGGGTAATCTGACAGGCGCCGCTGTGGGATGTCTGTTGGTCAATCTGGGAAAATCTTTTCTTTCCGAGCTTTTCACTGACAGCTGGCAGTTTATCCTTGGTGTGATTCTGGTGCTGGTAGTGTTCTTTATGCCTGAGGGCATCGTAGGAAAAGTGATCAAACTGCTGGGAAACCGGAAACGTGCGATAAAGGAGGCGACAGCTCATGAGTGAGGCAATTCGTCTGGAAAATGTGTCGGTTACTTTTAATGGATTCCGGGCACTGACCAATGTGTCCATGTCTGTGGAACAAGGTGACATTCGTGTCATCATTGGTCCCAATGGTGCCGGAAAATCTACACTTATGGACATTATCACCGGAAAAACGAAACCGACGGCCGGTAAGGTCATTGTGGATGGTGAGGATATTACCGCAAAAGAACCGGCTGTGATCGCATCAAAATACAGTGTAGGTCGTAAATTCCAGGGACCCAATATATTTAGTGAGTTACTGGTACGTGAAAATATTGAACTGGCTGTAAAAAGCAGCCGAAATATCCGAAATACCTTTTTTCAGTCCAAGGAAGTAAAAAAGCAGATACAGGAAAAGATATCAGAAGTACTGGAATTGATTAATCTGGCAGACAAAGCGGAGCTTAGAGCTTCAGACCTTTCTCACGGAGAACGTCAGTGGCTGGAAATCGGTATGGTGGTGGCGCAGGACTCCGGGATCATCATCCTGGATGAGCCGGCAGCCGGACTGACAGATGAAGAGACCTATAAGACCGGTGAACTGATTAAATCACTGGCCGGACGTCACACCTTACTGGTGGTGGAACATGACATGGACTTTGTAAGGCAGATTTCTAATATTGTCACAGTATTGCATATGGGTGAAAAAATCGCAGAAGATACCTTTGATGTTATTGAAAAGGATAAAAAGGTCATCTCTGTCTACCTGAAAACTCCGGAAGAAGCAGAGGAGGAATAAGTATGTTAGAGATAAAAAATGCCAGTATCAATTATGGAATGGGCGAAATCGTACAGAATATTTCCTTTCAGGTAGAGCCCGGAGAAAAACTGGTTCTGTTGGGTCGAAACGGTGTGGGAAAGACTACCACACTGAAAGGAATGATCGGGCTTCTGCCGATGGCAAAAGGAGACATTCTGCTGGACGGAAAAAATATTTCCAAAAAGAAGCCCCATGTGCGTGTGGCGGAAGGTATTGCCTATGTGCCCCAGGGACGTGAGATCATCCCTTATTTTACTGTACGTGAAAATCTGGAGCTTGGGATGCAGGGCAGACCAAAAACCGCGGAGAGAAAGACTCTGATCAATCAGATCAACTGGGTGCTGGAATATTTTCCGGCATTACAGGAGCATATGAACCGTAAAGGCGGTGTCTTATCCGGTGGTCAGCAGCAACAGCTCGCTATCGCAAGAGCCCTTATGGCAGATCCCAAATATCTGATGCTGGATGAACCCACAGAAGGCATTCAGCCCAATATTGTAGAGGAAATGGTACATATTCTGAAAAGAGTGGCTGCGGACATGAATGTGGCAATCATACTGGTAGAGCAGAATATCACTTTTGCCAAAAAGTTTGCGGATGACTATATGATCATGCATAAGGGAAGCATTGTGGACAGCGGCAAAATGGAAAATATTTCAGATGATACCATTAAAAAATATCTGGCGGTATAAGGAGGTGTGAACATGGCAGAAAGATGCTGTATCACCATAACCAGACAATTTGGCAGTCTCGGAAGAGCCATCGGAAAAGAAGTGGCTGAGAAACTGGGATATCATTATTATGACAGAGAGATTATCGAGTCTTCTTCTCCCATTATCGGCGAGACTATAGAAGATCTTTCCGAGTTTGACGGGCATATGTTCGGAAATGCTTTTGACAAAATGATGTATCCTCTGGGGCTTGGCAAGTCAAAAAGGCAGAAGCAGGTGTTTGAGGTAGAAAAAAGTATTATCATGGAACATGCGGATTACGAAGATTGTGTGATCATCGGAAGGTGTGCGGATGAAATCTTGAAATATCGAAGGAATATTCTTAGTGTTTTCATTTTTGCACCCTATAAGGAACGCCTAAAAAACTGTGAAGAAGAGTTGCATCTGTCTCATGAAAAGGCAATGAATTATATTGCAAAGGTGGACAAGGCAAGAGAAGATTTTTATCAGCTGATCACCGGAAATGATTTTGAAGGTGTCAACAGCAGACAGCTTCTGATCGACAGTTCTCTGCTGGGAGTGGACGGAACATCGGATCTGATCGTAGAAATTGCAAGGAAAAAGTTCTGTCTGGAAGCTGACAGGAAATAGTAGGAGGGAAAGCTATGGAAGCATATTTTAATGGAATCCGAAGACCGGTTACGAAAGAAATGGAAGAGGTGTTTCTTGGAAAAGAACATGCAGCAGTGATTACGATCGACATGCATGAAGGACATCTGTCGGAGGATCCGGACTGCCCCTGCCCTGCGCCCAGAGCCCGGGAGATTATAAAACCTATTGATCATTTTACAGAAGAATGCAGGAAAAAGGGAATTCCCATTATTCATGTCAGATCTGTTGTAAGAGCGGACGGTGCAGATGAAAAACTGTATCCTTCAGCATGGAGAATTACCTTTCCCTATGTTGTGGGAGAAATTCCAGGCATAGCGGATCATGCAAAAGAAGGAACCAGATGGAATAATTTCAGTATAGAAGTGAAGGATACGGACTACATTGTGAGCACCAAAAAGAGACTGAGCGCTTTTTATCCTACCGATCTGGAGCTGCTGCTTCGAAATCTGGGGATCCGTACCATTGTACTGACCGGATGTATGACAGATTGTTGTGTCCTGAATACCGCTTTTGACGGTGCCAACCGGGATTTTCGGATCGTGGTTCCCAGAGATCTGACCAGAGGCACAAAGGAGCTGGAGGAACCGGCACTGGCAATTATCTCCATGAATCTGGGACTTGTCGTGGATTCAGAAGATCTGCTTCAGTACTGGGCGTAAGCAGAAGAAAAATGCAAAAAATACCATCAAACTGTTCCAGAAATTGAATGATATGGGCAACACCATCGTCATGATCACTCACGACCTGAGTGTCGCCCAATCTGCCAAACGAATCGTAAGAATCATTGACGGACAATTGCATGAATAGTGATAATCTGGGGCTGGAATAGTGTTAGAGATTAACACTATTCCAACCCCAGTATTTTACAGTTTGGTACTTGACATAGACATGATCTGGCGCAATCCCCATGACTTCGTCAAAAATTCTGCAAATCTCTGCGGTCAGTGTGGAGAAGGCATCGGCATCCTCGCTGCCGAAGACACTGACCTCCACCATAGCCAGTGGCTCATTGTTATTCCCACGGAAATATAAATTGTAGTTCGGTTCAAAGCCAAGCATCAGCCAGCTCTCGGACTTGCCGGGAATAATAGAGATGGCCTGTCCAAACCGAGTCTTCAGAGCCAGTTCCTGCTCTGCGGAGATGGAAGTACTGATTTTGGAATTAATAAATGGCATATAGTGTCCTCCTTAAAAATGATTATTTATCTTTATAGTAAATCCGAAAAAGATCAGATGCAAGACTAAAAACTGTTGATCGATTAAGGATTACAGTTTCACACAATTTTCACAAATGTTTCACCTTTTCATGACATTTGCCTCATATATTGTTTTGTAGGATTGTGAGAGTGCGAAGCACGGAACAATCCGTAGGTATCACACCATATCAGGGAGGCAAATATGATAGAAGTATGCAATCTTACAAAAAAATATGGTGACCATATTGCCGTAGATCATCTCTCTTTCCGTGTGGAAAAGGGACAGATCTACGGTTTTCTTGGTCCTAACGGCGCCGGTAAATCCACGACCATGAACATCATTACGGGTTACCTGGCAGCCACGGAGGGCACTGTGACCATCAATGGCAAAGATGTCCAAAAAGATCCGGAGGAGGCAAAGCGTGCCATCGGTTATCTGCCGGAGCTTCCGCCACTGTATGTTGACATGACTGTCAGAGAATATCTGGAATTCGTGGCAGAGCTGAAAAAAGTACCGAAAAAAGAGCGGCAACAGCAGATAGACGACGTTATGGGAATGACACAGATCACCGATATGCAGCAGCGTCTGATCAAGAATCTGTCCAAAGGTTACAGACAAAGAGTCGGACTGGCGCAGGCAATCCTCGGCTACCCCGAGGTCATCATTCTGGATGAGCCCACGGTAGGTCTGGATCCGAAACAGATTATCGAGATCCGTGATCTGATCCGTAAGCTGGGAGAGAATCACACCGTGATCCTCAGTTCCCATATTCTGTCGGAGGTCAGCGCGGTCTGCGACCATATTATGATCATAGCCCATGGCAAACTGGTAGCCAGCGATTCCCCGGAGAATTTACAGAAGCTTATGAGCGGTTCCATGGAACTGAGTCTGGAAGTAAAGGGAAGCGCCGCTGCGGTGAAAACAGCGTTGCAGGAGATCCTTGAGATCGACCAAATTGAAGAGAATACCGAGGCACCCAAAGACATTGCAAAACTGAAAGTGATTTCCAAGGAAAACGCCGATGTCAGAGAGCAGGTATTTTATGCACTGGCAGAAGCAAAGCTGCCAATCTTAGAGATGACCCATGCGGAGAAGTCTCTGGAAGACATTTTCCTGGAACTGACCGAGGATGTGACACCCACACAGCCTGAGAAGCGGAAACTGTTCTCCAAACATAAAAAGGCGGAAGCCCCAGAACCTGCAGCCCAGCCCGAAGAAGATAAAACAGAAGAAACAGTAACTACAAAGGAGGCGGAATAATATGTTAGCTATTTATAAGAGAGAATTGAAGTCCTATTTCCGTTCCTTTATTGGATTTTTATTTATTGCAGTTACCCTGTTTTTCCTGGGACTGTATTTCAGCGTTTATAACCTGATGAACGGATACCCCTATTTTGCCTATGTGGTATCCAGTGTTACTTTTTTATTCATGCTGACCGTACCGATCCTGACCATGCGTATCTTAGCGGAGGAAAAACGGAGCAAGACGGATCAGCTGATTCTGACGGCACCGGTGTCCGTAGGCGGTATCGTCATGGGAAAATTCCTGGCACTGTTGACCATATTTGCCATCCCCGTAGCGATCATCTGCTTTTACCCGCTGATCATGGCGCATTACGGCAGTGTTCCCATGGGAGAGGCTTACCTGTCGATTCTGGCATATTTCCTCTTCGGAATGACTGCCATTGCCATCGGTCTGTTTCTGTCTTCCCTGACAGAGAGCCAGGTTATCGCGGCAGTACTTACTTTTGTAGTATTGTTCCTGGGATATATGATGGATTCCATCTGCAGCATCATTTCCAGCACCGGCAATCTGCTGACAAAGCTGCTGCGCTGCTTTGATCTGTATACACCGTTTTCTAACCTATTAGACGGTACGCTGGATGTATCTTCTATCGTATATTATGCATCCGTTACGGCGCTGGTACTGTTTTTGACGGTACAGTCCATTCAGAAACGCCGTTACAGCATGTCTGTGAAAAACTTAAGTTTCAGTGCTTACAGCACCGGCATGATCGCTGTAGCTGTAGCCCTGGTAGTGGTTGTGAACATTATTATGGGTGAAATGCCTTCCAGCTGGACATCTATTGACATGACCAGTCAGAAGTTGTATTCCCTGACGGATCAGACCATCGAATATGTGAAAAATATGCAGGATGATGTGACAATCTATGTGCTGGTCAATAAGGACAATCAGGATACCACACTGGGGCAGACCTTACAGCGCTATGATGATCTGTCCGATCACATCACCGTGGAATATGTGGATCCCACCGTTAACCCTATGTTCTACACCCAGTACACCACCGGCAATATCAGCACCAACAGCCTGATCGTGGTCAGTGACAAGCGCAGTAAGGTCATTAATTACAGTGATGTCTATGAGTCTTCCTATGATTTTGACTATTCGACCTACAGCTATAACACCACGACCACCGGTTACGACGGTGAGGGACAGATCACCAGTGCACTGGATTATGTGTTAAATGACGATATGCCCAAGGTATACATGACCACAGGACACAATGAGCTGACTTTAAGCAGCAATTTTACTTCCGCGCTGAACAAGGAAAATGTGGATTATGAGACCGTGAATCTGATGGATCTGGATGCCATCCCCGAGGATGCGGCATGCCTGTTCATCAACGGTGCCACCAGTGATTTTTCTTCCGATGATAAGGATAAGGTGATCGATTATCTGGACAACGGCGGAACAGTCATTCTCGTGACCGGTTATACCGATGAGGAGACACCGAATATTGATGCCATCTTAAGCTATATGAATCTGAGCGTTGCCAAGGGTCTGGTAGTGGAGAACGATTCCAACGGCTACTACAGAAGCCCTTATTATATCCTGCCCACCCAGAGCTCTGACAGCTATACTTCCGGCACTTACGGAAAATACCTGTTCCTGCCGTACTCTCAGGGAATCATCGTTCCGGAAGAAGAGAGCAGCGACGAGACAGCCACCGGCGATATTACCTATGATGTGTTCTTAAGTACTTCCGACAGCTCTTTTGCAAAACAGGATGTTGGCAATGCACAGGACTTTTCTCAGGGAGAAAATGATGTAAGCGGACCTTTTGCACTGGGTGTCGAAGCTGTAAAGACGCTGGAGGACGGAGATGCGACACTGATCGTGTATGGCTGTGAGCAGATGTTCACAGACGATGCCGATGATGTGGTCAGCGGTGCGAACCGAACCCTGTTTACCAATACATTCAGCGGCATGGCGAACCACGAGACTTCCGTATCCATTCCCGTAAAGAGTTATGAAGTCTCCACTTTGGTAATCAATTCCGCACAGATTCTGCTGTTGGGGCTGTTAGTCACTGTGATCCTGCCCATCGGCTGCATGATCGCCGGATTCGTGATCTGGTTCCGCAGACGGAAGAAGTAAAAGGTTTGCAAGTACGGAAAATAGGAGTATAGATATGAAAAAGAAACAAAGACAGATGATCGGAATGCTGCTGGCGCTGGTGGTGCTGGCGGCAGCCTTCCTGGGCATCCGACAGTATAATAAAAATGCATCGTCCACGACTTCCACTACCGAAGATACACAGGAGACGGTATTGGATGTGAACTCCGATGATATTACCAGCTTTAGCTATGTGTATGAGGGCGAGACCTATTCCTTTGAAAAAGAGGATGACACCTGGTACTATGCAGACGATCATTCCCTCAATCTGAAACAGGAACGGATCAAGGCTATGATCCTGAAGGTGGCACCGTTAAAAGTGAATCAGGTAATTGAAAATGTGACAGATATGTCACAGTATGGACTGGCGAATCCGGAGCGTACGATCCAGTACGAGACCGCAGATCGCAGCGCGATCATTAATGTTGGTAACCTGAACTCCATGACCAGCCAGTACTATATTGCATTTCCTTCCGAAATGACGGTATATGCCGTGACCACCAATGTGGTGACCGGATTTAACTATACACTGGATGATCTGGTGGAGGTGGAGGAAACCACTGAGGAGACGGAAAGCACCGAGACTACAGAGACTGTGGAAACGGAAACTGCAGCGACAGAAACAAATTAGGAATTTTCTCCACGGATGACAATAATGTCATTTAACCTTAATATCGTATCTTTTTGAGGCAGAATGGACAGATCCTCCCGCAGAATGAGGAAGATCGTGACCTGTTCTGCCTCTTCCATTTCTTCCACGGATTTTCCGGCGTAACGCTTGTCCACGAAGATCTCGGCGATCTCATGGATGTCGGCGTCCCGGACATTGGAAATACTGCTTTTGCGTTGGTACTGCTCTACGAAACCGGCGCTGATGATACCGGTGGGGATAGCCACGGCACCGACACCGAGATAAGCGATGCAGATTGCCATGATCCGTCCAAGTGTCGTAATGGGATAGATGTCTCCGTAACCCACAGTGAGCAGTGTTGACATGCTCCACCAGATGCCGCTGAAAGCATTGCGGAACACCTCCGGCTGGGAATCATGCTCTACGCTGTACATGCACAGACTGCTGGCAAGCATCAGGATCAGCACGATGAACACGGAGGAAATGATCTGGTTGCGCTTTTCGTATAAGACCGTAGTGATAACATTGAAAGAATCGTACCGGGCATTCAGGCGGAACAGATGGAAGATTCTTGCCACCCGCAGCATCCGGAAGATGACCATGCCGGACAGGAAGAAAAAGGGCAGGATCGTCAACAGGTCGATAATTCCGTCGAAGGAGATCAGGATCCGCAGCCCGTATTCCACACAGAAGATGAGAATCGTAATGACCTCGATCACATGAAAAAAAGGAAACAGAAAAGAAAGCTCGTCAAAGGTCTGTAAAAAGGTTACCAGAATAATGTTAAATATTTTTTCTTCATACGAAGCCAAGACACGAAAGTCAAGAAATCCGGCGACAGATTTATCGTAATAGGCCTAACACAGCTAAAATGGGGATAGGCATACAGGATAGAGATATGGTACAATGCTTTTAAAGCTACCGGATGGATTTGTAATTGGCACGAAAGAGGTACACGGTCATGAGAATGCATCGAATATCAGACAAAATGAATCGATATATTGACAATACTATGGAAATACGTAAATTGTCTTCACCGGATATTGAGAAAATCGGAGGCGCGGATGAGTATGTACAGGTCAGTAGGGTTAATGCGTTAAAAATCCGGAAGCTGTCTGAGGAAAACAGAGAAATCATGAAAAAAGTAATTAGTCCTTTGCTGACTAATCATCTGCTGTTGTCTGATGAACTTGGCAGAGCTTTCAATGATTTCTGCGAAAAATTGATAGACGTATATGATATGGTGGACGTTGATCTGCCTATTCTGATGAGGGTTTCGGAGAGACTATTAGAGGATGCCCGTGGGAAGGATGATCCAGATTATCTGGTAAAACAATTGGATCGTAATGTCATTGCAAATTATGCTATGATGAATCAATTTAAGAGAAGTACTCTGGATTCGCATGTTTGGAAAAAGTATCATGAGAATGGTCTGAAAGCAGCAGATGAAATTCTGAGCTTTATGGATGAAAAGTGTTTTTTGAAGCTTCATGAGGAAGAAAGCCGTGAAAGTGTGTTGATTACCACGCGCTACTTTTGTACATTATATGATAATAAAGAAACGACTGCAGTTGAAGCGGAAATGATTTTCCGGAAGCTGACAGTATCTTATGAATTGGCGGAGAATCCCTTTTATCATGAACAGGCACCAAATTATGACTGGAACCGACATAGAATTAAGGCTTTGGAATATATGGGGCAATTAACGGAAAACAATAATCAAAAGGCATGTTCAAGGGAATTATGCAGTAAAATACGACCTTATCTTTCCGTGTTGCTTGAGATATTTGATGAGAATCCCGAACAGAATAAACAGTATATATCGAGATACAGTATTCAACTCTTGCAGATCAGAACGGATTATTTTGCAGGGATGACAGATAGAGAATCCTATAAGGTTCAATTGGCTCAGCTGTATGAAGAATGGGCTTTGGAGCATAACCCGGTGTATGCGATTTATTGCTATGACCTGTTGCCGTTAGAATATGTTGGAATTTTGGATAGAGCATTTTTAACGGAGCAGGAAAAGGGGCAGTTGGATAAGTTTTATCACAATGCCATCAGCTTTGCAATGTATAACGAGAGCAATGTTTCACTTTCTTTCTTTTTGGAATATTTTATTCAGCTGTTGGATACGTTTATTGAACTGCCGGACTGTACACATTTTGATGCTTTGGTATTGCGATGCTTTGCAGCGCTACATCCGCCGTCTTATATCCATGCATTTATGACTGCAAAGCTTGCAGGATGTCTTTGTACACATCTGATCACAATATGCCCGAATCTGTTTTTAGGAATCTTTGGATGTTATTCTGTAGAGCAGATTAAGACAAAGAAAGATTCCATCATACACTTTACCTATCATGCGGCATTGATGCATGGTGTAGGGAAATTAGCAATGATAGAGACTCTGCTCACCTGTGGGAGAGATTTGACAGAGGAAGAGAAGCAGATACTCAGTGGACATCCGCAGTTAGGTTACCATCTGGTTCAGGATAAAAAATCAGTGGAACAATATAAAAATGTCATTCTCAGTCACCATGAGTGGTATGATGATCCTACAATGTCCGACAAAGGAAGGGTGCAGGAAAAGACGGTGATTGATCTTGTTACCTGTGCCAGTGAATTGGCGAGGGCAACAGAATACCTCGGGGATCAGGCGGCTGTGGAAACAGGATTGAAGTGTGCAATGAAAGAGATAGAAAAGGAAAGTGGAAAACGTTATGGTAATTTTTTCCCGTGGTTTTTTAAGCTGCCTGAGGTTGTAGCAGATATTCAATATCTGATTACGGAAGGCCGGACACAGTTATATCGGGAAACTTATATTCGTGCACATGAAATTGCAACTGGTAGGGAGCAGACATTTTTCTAATATGGATAAAATCAGGTTAAATATACGAAAATATATTGAAAATATAGAAAAAATCGGGGTGCTGTCATCACCTAAATTTTCTTTTGACCGTAAAATACAGGATTATATAGCAAAGCTACGGGAAAATTTCGTGGAGATAGGAAGGTTGGCGGCAGAGAACAGGGAAATATTGGATCACTATTTGTTCCCGGTGTTACAGAGGGAAAAACTGAGTGATACGGATAGGATCTTGTTGAAGGAAGCCTTCGATGCATTGATCAATGGTTACACTATGGAGAATGTGGATATTCCCATTGCGACGATGATTGCGGATAAGCTGCTGGATGACGCACTGGTAGAAGGAGACGACGAAGCATTGATTCGAGCATTGGATGATAATGTGCTGGCGAATTATAATCTGATGAATATGTCTAAACGGACGCAAGGTTATGCAACGGTGTGTGAAAGAGCAAGAGAAAATGGATTTCGTGCGGCGAGACTGCTGCTTACTTATGTACAGCCTGATAAGTTTCTTACGTTGCAGGAAGATGACAGCAGAGAAGCAGTATTGACAAATGCAAGATATATTTCTGCTTTATATGAAAATATGTGCGGAGATTATGAGACAAATCGAGAGAATATCGAGATTCTTCAGAATGCTTTCCAGCTTGCGGAGAATCCCTTTTATCGTGAACACTCTCCGGAGTTTGACTGGAATTATTATCAGCTTCGTACCTGCGAGTACTTTGGTATGGTTTTGGAACAGGACAACAGCAGAGGGTTTGATCAGCTGCAATGCCGAGAGGTTCAGAAAAAGTGTGCCTTATTGAAGAAACTATGGGAAAAAAATCCCATGGAGAATGAGAAAATCATTACATTGGCAGAGGTACAGCTTTTGTCTGCCCGTGCAGAATATCTTTCCGGAATTCTGTCAAAAGAGGAATACAAGCAGATATTGTCCGGATTGTATCGACAGAGAAATACTGATCGTTTTACTATGAGTGATGTATTCATTAATGTGCTGTTACCGATAGAATATATTCACCTGTTTGACGATTGCAGTATTTCCGAAAAAGACAAAAGTATAGTGGAAGAGATTTATCATAATGCAACAAACTATGCGTTTCGACTTCCGGATCAGTTATCGTTTAATTTCCTGTTAGAGTATTTCTGTGAATTGTTAGCATGTTTTATTGAGATTCCCGGCGGGATGACTTTTCAGGAACTGGGACTGAATTGTCTGGCTGCGTTTCATCCGCCTACCTATGTACATACCATGATGGTAGGAAAACTGACAGTTTGTTTGTGTACACAGCTCTTGCAAAGCCATCCGGAAGCTTTTCGGGGAATCATGGGGTATGATGGCAGAACACCGATGACGGAAAATCAAAAGTACGACATTCTTTCTTTTGCTTATCAGAGCGGGCTGTGCCATGATTTTGGAAAATTATATGTGATGGATGTAATCTCAGTATATGGCAGAAAAATTCTGGAGAACGAATTTGCGATTATCAAATCACATCCGAGACTTGGAGACATGCTGTTGTCACGTTGTGAGAGCACCAGGCGTTATGCAAATATCGCTAAAGGACATCATAAGTGGTATGATAATACAAAGGGCTATCCGGAAGACTTTGATACCGGTAAAGTACCAGAGAAGGTGATTATTGATTTGGTTGCCGTGGCAGACTGCATCGATGCAGCGACCGATACCGTTGGAAGAAGTTATAATAGGGGCAAAACCTTGGATGATATGAAGGCAGAACTGACAGAAGGAGCAGGAACCAGGTATACGCCGTATATTGTAGAATTATTAGAGGATGAGAAGGTCTGTAGAGATATTACGTATATTCTTACGCAATACAGAGAAAGACTGTACCGCAACACTTATATGCGGCTTCAGCAGGTAACAGAGTGGGAGAGCAATGACTCGAAAGTCAAGAAATGCAGTGACAGAATCCGTCAACTTTCTTAAAAACAGTCATATATTATAGTAAATCCAAATACAATAAAAGGATACAAAAATATATGGCTAGATTTACAAATCAGGCACAGCTTCGCTATGGAAATGAGATTACAAACTCCAATATAGCAGTGGGTGAGATCACGGAGGTATTGTCTGCAACCAAGACAGCAGTGCGGGATACCTACGGGCAGAATGAAAATGTGACGTATGTGATCAGCATTGTGAACTCAGGCACTACAGCATTTAACGGAATTACAGTAACAGATAATCTGGGAGAGTATATATTTAATACCAGAGAACTGACACCTCTGACGTATATTCCTGGGACCGTAAAATACTATGCAAACGGAATTTTACAGGCAACACCGGCTGTAACGGCAGGACCTCCCCTGACAATCACAGGAATTACCGTGCCTGCGGGAGGCAATGTGACACTAACCTATGAGGCTGAGGTGAACTCTTATGCGCCGCTGGCAACAGAGGCTTCCATTACGAATACGGCGACGATTGCCGGGGCAGGGGTCACCCCTGTTACTGTAAACGAGACAGTAAATGCGGCAAGCGGACCGCTTCTTACGATCACAAAGTCCGTCAGCCCCGTACCTGTGACAGAGAATGGAACATTGACATATACGTTCCTGATACAGAATCTGGGTAATACGGCAGCAGATGCAGCTACCGGTGTCGTGATCACGGATACCTTTAATCCCGTATTGGAGAATCTGACTGTGAATTTTAATGGGACTGCATGGGCAGAGGGAACAAACTATACGTATGATACGACGACCGGATTATTTACCGGAACTGCAGGAGGTATTACCGTACCCGCAGCGACTTACACCCAGGATACCACCACGGGAGCCTGGGGGATCAACCCCGGCGTCAGCACGCTGGTGATCTCCGGAACTGTATAAGATAATAAGTCCCTCTTACAGTGATTGTGAAAAGCAATCCCGTAAGAGGGATTTTCTTTACATGCAGGAAAAACTGATGTATCATCAGTCATAGAAACCATACTGGAAAAGAGGACGACAGATGAAATTTGATTATAAGAAAACCATGTATGCCTGCTTCGTGGGATATATCGTACAGGCTGTTGTGAACAGTTTTGTCCCGCTGTTATTCGTTACTTTTCAAGAGACTTACAACATTCCGCTTACGCAGATCACACTTCTGATTACGGTGAACTTCGTGGTACAGCTTTTCGTGGACATGCTGTCTGCGGGATTTATTGATAAAATCGGCTACCGGGCATCGGTGATCCTGGCGCATATTTTTGCGGCAGCAGGGCTGGCACTTCTGACCATTCTGCCGGAAGTACTGCCGGATCCTTTCGTGGGAATCCTGATCGCTGTGTTTGTGTATGCCATCGGCGGCGGATTGATCGAGGTGATGATCAGCCCCATCATTGAAGCCTGCCCTACGGACAACAAAGAGTCGGCGATGAGTCTGCTGCATTCCTTCTATTGTTGGGGATGCACCGGAGTGGTACTGATTTCCACCATATTTTTCACGATTTTCGGCATTTCAAACTGGAAGATACTGACCCTGCTTTGGACGATCCTTCCTATTGCCAACATGCTCCTTTTCACGAAAGTGCCTATCTACAGCCTGCAGGAAGAGGGGGAAAAGGGCATGAATCTGGGAGAACTCTTCCGGGAGAAAATGTTCTGGATCCTGATGCTGATGATGGTCTGCTCCGGAGCCGCCGAGCAGTCGGTGAGCCAGTGGGCGTCCACCTTTGCAGAAAAAGGACTGGGGATCACCAAGAGTGTGGGAGATCTGGTGGGCCCCATGCTGTTTTCCATCCTCATGGGATTGTCCCGCCTACTCTACGGAAAATATGGAGAAAAATGGAATCTTGACCGGTTCATGAAATTCAGCTGCGTGCTTTGCATTGTATCGTATCTGTGCATCTCTTTTATCCCGGTTCCCATGGTGGAACTGTTGGGCTGTGGACTGTGTGGATTCTCTGTGGGCATCCTGTGGCCCGGCACCTTCAGCAAGGCAGCGGCGACCCTTCGACGCGGTGGAACCCTGCTGTTCGCCATGCTGGCATTAGCAGGAGACCTGGGCTGCTCCGGAGGTCCGACACTGGTAGGCTTCGTCTCCAGTGGACTGGGCGATAACCTGAGACTTGGAATCTTCGCAGGAATTATTTTCCCGATATTGCTGTTGGGAAGCCTGATGCTGGGAGGACGCCGGGAGAGATAAACAAATTAGAGACTCAAACTTCGCACTTGAATAAGGTAGGCGGTGTGTTATTCATCGCTTACGACATAGTAGCAAAAGCCCCATTGCGAGTTAGCTTCGATTAACTAACAATACTATAGCACTATGCCTGAATTAACGCAACAGATACGTCATTTACATTCGTGCCGGTAGCGCCTGTGATGATGAGCCCATCGACTGCTTTCAGTGCGGGATAGGCATTATTATTCTGCAGAACAGAGAAGACATTCAGACCGTGCGCGGCAAGAGAAGCACAAGTATCGCCGTCCGCATAGCCGCCTGCGGCATCGGTGGGTCCGTCTGTGCCGTCACTGCCTATGGAAAATACGCAGCAGTCTGACAGCCCGGATGATTCCGGAGCCGCCGCCAGGGCAAGCTCCTGATTACGTCCGCCCGTTCCGTTGCCGGTGAGATGGACAATGGTCTCACCGCCGGCGATAAAAGCAAGCTTCTGCCCCTGACCTGCATGTGTGCGGGCAATGGATCCGAGAAAACTTCCGGCTTCTCTGGCTTCGCAACAGAGGCGGTCTGTCAGAAGGATGGGAGTATAACCCAATGTCCGGCAGGCTAACGCCTGTTCTGACAGGAGAAGCCGGTATTTTCGGGCGATAGCAATCGCCTGCTCGCTGGTGGAACTGTCCGGGACGGCAGGACCGCTGGCAATCATATCCAGGGGATCTCCCAGAATATCGCTGAGTACGATGCTGAATATCTTCGCCGGAGCACAGGCGAGGGCATAACGTCCGCCTTTGACAGCGGAGAGACGTTTGCGGATTGTGTTCATCTCCACAATATCTGCGCCCCCGGCGAGCAGCCTGTTCGTGATCTCCTGTAACTCTGTGCCGGGAATCAGTGGCTTTTCGAACAAGGCGCTACCCCCACCGGAAAGAAGGAACAGAACTGTGTCTTTGTCGGTGAGATTCTGTACCATTGTCAACACTTTTTCTGTGGCGGAGAAACTATTCTCATCCGGAACCGGATGACCGGCTTCGTAACAGGTGACGCCGGGAATCGCACCGCGGACATGTCCGTATTTTGTGATTACAATGCCCTCATCTACACGCCCCAGCGCAGCGACTGCCGTATGTGCCATCTGCCAGGCTGCTTTCCCGACAGCCACTAAGAGAATCCTCCCATCCTGGGGATGGAAAGATTCGGATTCCAGTGCACGGCGGACGGCTGCATCGGGCAGCACCGCCTTCAGGCTGGAAGTTATGATCGTATCGGCATCTTTACGTAAAGCAGTATTCATAAAATCTCCTCGTGCGAAAATTATGAGTGTGACCAGAAGACAAAATCTGCATTATCATGCAGAATCGCCTGTTTTTGTTCTTCTGATAAATAAGAGAATCCGGCAACCGTGTCAACCATGTCCCGGTAGCGGAAACTACACAGATTAGATGGGGTATCCGTACCGAACAGCAGGCGGTCGGCACCTACCGTTTCTACTGCACAACGAAGAAACTGCCGGGTAACCGGAAAAGGAGGTTCATCCGGACCTACATTGTGCTGCAGGGATGCCAGATCGAACCAGACATTCGGTAAATGCAATGCTTCCAGTCCCTGCTGCATTTTATCCAGTTCGCTTTGTTTGGGCGCTAAGAGATGGCAGACGACGAATTTCATGTTCGGATGCTTAAGGATCAGCCTCTTAAGCGCTGGGATCTGGCTGCTGGGACTTCCGAGCTTTCCGATATCTATTACGAATATCAACCCGTGTTCATCGGCAAAAGAAGCTTCTCGTTCCATGATCTCGTTATCTAAGGGGAATACCGGATGATTAGCCATGAGACCGGATCCGGTGCTTACCTCGAACTTTACTACCCGGATATTGCATTCTTCAAATAAATGATGAACAATAGCATCCCGGTTATAGCTGTAGGAATCATAAGCGGCTGCAGCGAGAAAACGGGAGGGGTATTTTTGTTGGGCTTCATAGCTGTAGAGATTTTGAAATCCCAGAAAGCCGCCCTGTAACAGGACAGCTTTTTCAACATTATGTTCATCCATGATCGACAGTACGCGTTCGGGAGTCACCCGATCGGTATTCCATTCAGGGGGAATGAGCTGACATATGGATCCATCCGAATATCTGCCGCGACCGCCGCCGCAGGATCGCATTTCTCCTCTCGAACCGGTTCCGGCGATGTATTGTACTAAATGAATATGTGAGTCGATAATTTTCAAAGTGATTCCTCCAATAATCCGGCTTCTGTCATCGTTCTGATAAATCCCCGGCGTGCATCACCGTCCGGGGTAGGGAGGGTAGGAAGATAGGGAACTCCAACAGCCTGTCCCCGCAAGGTCGCCATATCTTTTGCAGCGACAGGGAAACTGGCAGCATCCATAGACAGACGCACGGGATTCAGGCGAAATTGCGCCTCCAGGCTGCCGGACAGATCACCGGCAATAAATTTATTATATACATCTGTGATGAGCTCAGGCATGAAGTTGGCAGCAGTGCATACACCGCCCACAGCACCGTGACACAGACTTGCATAGAGCAGAGTGTCCTTGCCGCCGAATACTTTAAAGTGTACATCCCGGGTACGGCGAATGAACTCAGAAGTCTGTGTGATATCTCCGCTGGTATCTTTCATGCCCACAATATTGGGGACATTATGGGCTAATTCGTTCACCAGCTGTGCACTCATGGTATAACCAACCCTTCCGGGATTATTATACAACAGAACCGGGGCGTAGGAAATGCCCTTTTCCGAAAATGCGTTGTTCAACGGGAACGCATTCTTCATTCATGCGACGCAAGACTTTACGATCGGCAAGCTGCAGATCCGGCTTATCTTCTGACCAGGAATCTTCCACCTGGTGATGCCAGTTCCACCAGTGATCCCAATCCGCGCCGCCGTCCAGAGTGCCATAACCGGTAACAGCAATATCGTGTGCATCGCAGGCATAGAGCAGGGAACTGTAGTTGTAACATGGACTGGCTTCCCAGTGGGAATAGACCAAAGGATAGTTCTGCTCCGGGTGCTCCGGGGTAAAACGAATGCAGTAAGATGCCTCCGCCGGCATTGCTTAGCCGGTCAATAGCTGCCTGCAGGACCTGCGTTTGTAAATGCCATTTCTGTTTCCGTCACTTTCTGATTTCTTTTTATGAGTTTAGTGTATAATGCCTTTTTCCATTTACGATATCCAAGATTTCAAATTTTTCATAACACTTTACTCAAAGTTCCTTGTCAGAAGAAACAAAAGATTTTATACTGAAAACAGGAGATGGCATATGAATACCAGGCAGTATTATTACCTGACGACCATAGCTGAATATGGAAATCTTACGTATGCGGCGGAAGCACTGAATGTCACCCCGTCTGCTCTGAGTAAATTCCTGGCGGAATGTGGGCAGATATTTGGGACTACATTGTTTCACGGCGTTATCCCGATGTCTCACTGGAACTTGTGGAATTATACGCAACGGAACAACCGGGAGCGATTGCCCGGGGAGCCGTTGACCTGGTGCTGGGGGCGGGACCATTTCGTACGGATACGGAGGACATCCCTGTCGCGTATGAAGAATTACTGGTTTCACTGCCGGCAGCGAATCCTCTGGCAGACCAATTGTTCTGGGAAGCCGGTGGTTGCATTTGAGTCCAATGACGTTCTGCTGGCAGATTCTATGATGCATCAGGCAATTGGAGTGGGATTTGTCAGTAAGGCCCATGTATTTCCCTGCGAGGAATTGGTTTACCGACCATTGGATCCACCGGTACGGCAGACGCTGCATTTACGTTATCCGCTGGGGCATGAGCTTACCGAACCGGAATACTATCTTGCCGGGCTGCTGGCGGAAGAACGTCTGGCGGACCAGAGATATCAGCCATCGGATGATCCGTTTGTGGTACAGATGCTGGAAAATGCTCACATACCTATCGGTCTGACAGCGGACGGGAGCACACATAGATCCTTAGGGACAGCATTGCAGCGGATAGATTTCTGCTGGCGCAGCCGGCACTTTCCAGGCACCTGCGCAGTGTGGAGGCTATGGTGGGAATGCCGTTGTTCTCAAGAGATCATAACCGGTTGAAACCGACCGGTGCGGGAACGATCTTTGTGAATAATGCCCGTAATATATTGCGAATCGAAACGGAAATGTTCAAAAATCTGGCAGGAGGGAAACGATGAATATTACAGTATATTTGGGAGCAAACGAAGGAAAGGATCCGACACTTAAAAAAGCAGTGAGGGAGCTTGGTATCTGGATCGGAGGCGGTGGACACAGACTGGTATACGGCGGGTCCAAATCCGGTCTCATGGGGGAACTGGCGGAGAGTGTACTGCAGGCAGGAGGAGAAGTCATCGGCGTGGAGCCGCAGTTTTTTATCGATGCGGAATTGCAGTATGATGCCATCACAGAGCTGATCGTTACGAAAGACATGACAGAGCGCAAGACGAAAATGATCGAACTGGGAGATGCATTTATTGCTTTTCCCGGAGGAACCGGAACGCTGGAAGAGATCGCGGAGGTGATGTCCAAGGTGTCATTGAAGCATCTGGATGCGCCCTGCATCCTTTATAATCTAAACGGCTATTATGAGGGGTTAAAAACCTTATTATTACATATGACGGAAATGGGATTGTCCTCCCCGGAACGGCAGGAGGGGATCTATTTTGCCAAGGATCTGTCGGAAATCCGTGGAATCATAGAAAATCAGCGGAGCAATGCAACGATTACTCCACCGGAAAATACGCAGGGTGTGGGAAATCAGTTAGGCTAACAGATTAAAGCACATAACTGCAATACCCAGGACCACCAGAATCACACCGGTGACACGGTTCAGGGTCTTGGGGGTCGCCTTGTTGGCAAACAGTGCGGCGATCCGCGCCCAGATCAGGGTAAATACAACGCATAGGATCCATACGGTCCAGTCGGGCATGCCGCCGATGGCGAAATGGGATACTGCACCGGTGAATGCGGTAAATGCCATGATAAAGACACTGGTTCCGACTGCGGTCTTCAGCTCATAGCCCAGGACAGAAGTCAGGATCAGCAGCATCATCATACCACCGCCGGCACCGACGAAACCGCAGATAAATCCGATCAGCATACCACATACCAGAGACTGGATGGCTCTTTTTTTCGCGGAGACGCCCTGCATGGCTTCCTTGGTGGTCATAACGGGTCTGACGATGAACTTGATACCTAAGAGGAAAGTCATGAATACGGAGAAGTTCCCCATGGTGGAGGAAGGCACCAGGCTGGATATGTAGCTGCCTACGACAGTGAAGACCAGTACACTGCCCATCATGATCAGACCGTTTTTGATGTCGATATTTTTATTTTTCGCATAGGTATAGGCGGACACCGCGCTAGCGAGGACATCCGAGGACAGAGCGATACCCACTGCCATATAGGGATCCATGCCGAGGAAAGTGATCAGCATGGGACTGATGACGGCAGCGGCGCTCATTCCGGCGAACCCGGTACCAAGACCGGCGCCCAATCCGGCGAAAAATGTGACAAGAATCGTAATTAAAATCTGCATTTATTTAGCTCCTTTCAGAATATTGTCCATATTTTCTTCCATGACATGAAGCATGTGGAAAAAGATCTCTTTGCTTGCCTCATCGGTGCCGTCGAGCAGAGTATCTTTGAAAATGCCCTGTATCATGCGCCCTTTTTCAATAATGTCCTGCGCTTTTTCCGTGCAGACCAGATTCGTCTTGATTCGTCGGATCTCCACCACATTACTGGCGGTTTTGTACTCCGGATTGTTGCCAAAAAACATAAGGATATCAAATGCGGTCTGCGGCAGCTTCAACTGCTGACAGAGAGGTTTGCACATAGCGTTGTAGGCAAGGTTGAATTTCTGAATAAATTCAATATTGGAGTTCATGAGGTTGCTCCTTTCCATGAAAAATAATACAAATATGAATAGTTCAAAAATGAAATAATCAATATAGACTATAGTATACTACCATTCTCAAGAAAATCTTAAGAATTTTCGGTGGACAAACATAAGACTTTAGAGATACAATGTATCTTAGAGTGCCGGGCGGAAGACCGGTATAGAACAAACAGATGAAAGGAAGCATTCATGAAAAAGAAAGTACTTGCAGCAATTTTGATTGCAGTAGGTGTTCTGACAGGATGTGGAAACACAGAACCTATTTCTTCCCCTATTCAGACCGTGGAAGCAGAGCCTATTGCTACTGATATCCAGGAGGTAGACCAGCCTGCCGCAACAGAGGCACCCGATAATGAGAACCACGACGGCATGTACCGCAGTGAGCTTACCAACGAGTGGATTGATGAGAGCCTGAAAGATCAGCGCCCCATCGCCGTAATGGTAGATAACGAGAAGACCGCACTTCCTCATTTCGGTGTGGCAGATGCAGATGTTGTATATGAGATCATGAACAGTACCCAGAATGACAGAATTACCCGTTTCATGGTAGTCGTAAAGGATTGGGATAAGATCGAGCAGCTGGGTAGCGTTCGTAGTGCTCGTCCTACCAACTTCATGCTGGCAGCAGAGTGGAACGCAGTTCTGTGCCATGATGGTGGCCCTTACTTCATCAATGAGTGGGTAGCCAAGGATTACTCCGCAAACTTCAGCGGCGGTTTTGCACGTTACAGCAACGGTAAGGCAGCAGAGTTCACCGAGTATATCACTTATGATAAGTACACTAATACCCAGAAGGGCAAGACCTATGATGGTCTGAAGCAGCGTTTTGAGAGCTCCAGATATACCACCACTTACAACGATTATTATCAGGGCCCTCACTTCAAGTTCGCAGATGCAGAAGTAACTTTCGTTGACAGAAGTGATGCAATCAGTGCCACCACCATTGAGCTTCCTTTTAAGCATAACAGTTCTACTCTGAAGTACAACGAAGAGACCGGAACTTATGATTATTACGAGTACGGTTCTGCACACAAGGATGCAGCTACCGGCGCTCAGCTGACTTTCGAGAACGTTATTCTGCAGAATACCACTTTCGCAGAGCTGGGTGAAGGTTACCTGATCTACAATGCCATCGATTCCGGACGTTCCGGTTACTATATCACCGAGGGTAAGGCAATCGAAGTGAACTGGACCAAGTCTTCCGAGAATACGATCACACATTACTATGATGCGAAGACCGGCGAAGAGATCCAGGTGAATACCGGTAAGACCTACATCTCTCTGATTCCTTCCGATGGCTGGAACAGCGTTGTAATCAAATAATGTAACAGAATAAGAAGTACAGGAATAAGATCCCTTCCGCGGGCAGATGCTGTGGGAGGGATTTTTGCTTACATAACGGGCATTAAACTATAATAAAAAATAAGTACTTTTACAGGCAAAATCCTAAAAATGTCATGGAAAGCACTGAAAAATTGCCTTATAATCAAAAACAAGAACACGTTAGGAGTGAGGGCAATGAAAACTGCAAAAAAATATAATCCGGATCTCATACTGCATGGAAATCTCATCAGAGCGATTCTGTCACTGGCGATTCCCGTGGTGATCAACAGCTTTTTACAGACCATGTATAATCTGACCGATACCTACTGGCTGGGAAAGATTGGCACGGAGCAGCTGGCGGCGATCAATCTGGTGACACCGATGCAGAATATTATTACGAATTTCGGCAGTGGAATCACGGTGGCGGGAGCGGTTCTCATTGCGCAGTATATCGGTGCCGGGGAAAAAGAGGATGCCAGATCCATGGCAAATCAGATTTTTGCCTGTGCCATGGGATTTGCTGTGGTGTGTGCCACGCTTTGTTTCCTGGGGACTCCGGCAATCGTGAACTGGCTGGGGGCCGATGGAGGCACGGCATATTATGCAAGAGTCTATCTGCGGGTAGTCATCTGGGATATGCCCTTTTTATATATGGTGAATATTTTCTCTGCGGTGCATCAGGCGCAGGGAGATACGGTGTGTCCGATGTTTTTGAATCTGGGAGGCATTACGCTGAATCTGTTCCTGGATCCGTTTTTTATGATTATTCTGGATATGGGTACTGCCGGAGCGGCATTGGCGACACTTTTGGCAAAAGCGGTTCCCGCTACAGTGGCATTTGCACTGCTATGCAGACCGGAGAACGACATCTGCTTAAACCGCAGATATATGCGTTTACAGAAAGAAAAACTGGGCATGATCCTGAAGATCGGACTGCCTACCGCCATCGGCGGAAGTACGATGCAGCTTGGTTTTCTACTTATGAGTAAAAATGTATTTGTCTATGGAACGGAGGCGATGGCGGCTTACGGTATTGGCAATAAGGTCAACGGTCTGATTACTCTACCGTCCAACGCCATCGGTTCGGCGACTGCGACGATCGTGGGACAGAACATGGGAGCGAAGCAGCCGGACCGTGCGGAAAAAGGATACCGTTTTTCCATGTGGATATCAGTTGTATTTTTATTCATAGGTGGTATGATTTTATCAAGAGATATGATCTCCACGGCAATCGTGCGGATTTTTTCCAAGGATGCGGAAGTCGTGGGCATGGCGGCAGACTTCTTAAGTGTTATGGCTTTCTGGTGCTTTACCAACGGCGTATATAATACGACCTCCGGATTGTTTCAGGGAACCGGGCACACGGAAGTCACCATGGCCGTTGATGTGACCAGATTGTGGGTGTTCCGCTTCCTGACGTTGTGGTTCTGTGAGAGTGTTCTGCACATGGGAGTGCGAAGCGTCTGGTATTCCGTGGTGATCAGTAACGGTATATCTGCCCTGATCCTGTATGTCCTGTATCGCTGTGGTATCTGGAAAAAGACGAGGATCAAGGTGGGAAAAGAAGAAGCCGCTTAAGGAGCGCCATGGAGAGTAAGAGAAAAATTAAGAAGAGTCTTTTGGTATATATAAGCATTGCTGCAGTACTTTTGCTGCTTCAGGTCATCGCCTGGAACAGCAGGAGCTTCAGTGATGCTTATATTGCTTATATTTTCCCCATCTGGGTCAATACTTATGGCAGAATCACGGGAATATTCCCCTTTTCCGTGGGAGAATGGATGATCGTAGCGGGAATCGTCGTTGTGATTATAGCGGTGATACTTGGGATCAGCATGATTTTTCCGGGATGCAGGCACTCGGAAAAGTATCGTTGCGGTGTGAAGAGATATTTTCGCTTTTTTGCATGGGTGTTACTGTTCGTGTTCACGATCATGACACTGAATTGTACGATGATCTACCATGGTTCCACTTTTTCGGAGAAGTATTTCAGGGAAGAAGAGGGGCAGCAGAATGTGACGCTGCAGGAGCGGACGGAGGAACTTCTGCGGATCTATAACGATATCGTGTCCCATTGCAATGCACTGAGTATGGAGATGGAGCGGGATGAGAGCGGCGCGGTGGTATATTCCGGCGGCGTGGACAGTAAGGGGAATGCAGTGGACATGGAAGGGAAAGCTATCGATGTGATGCAGAACCTTGGGAAAAGCTATGACCAGCTGGATGGCTATTATCCGAGACCGAAAGCTATGTTTTTCTCGGATTTTATGTGTCAGATGTATATGTGCGGTTATTATTTTCCGTTTTCCATGGAGGCAAATTATAACGATGTCATGGGGATTATGAAGAAACCGGCGACCATGTGCCATGAACTGGCGCATATCCGGGGATATATCTATGAGGATGAGGCGAATTTTATTGCGTTTCTGGCCTGCGTGGAATCCGACGACAGCACTTTTCAATATGCGGGATACTTAAGCGTGTCGAATTACGTGGCAAATGATCTGTATAAGACGAGGCTGGCGGATCCGGAGAGCTATGCGGCAGCCCGGGAGGCGGTGCGTCCGCTGCAGGTATTGCAGCAGGTGCAGGAGGACAATATCTTCGTCATAGAGGCGGAATGGGAGCGGATCAACGGGAAAGCCGTAGTGGATACGGAGACCGTGGACAGTGTCTCAGATACCCTGACCAACGCTTCCTTAAAGCTGAATGGGGTATCGGACGGCATGGTCAGCTACAACCGGGTGGTGGAACTTTTGCTGCAATGGTACGGTCAGAAAGAGGATTTTTGACCGTGGTATTTGTTGGAGAAAGAGGAATTGTTGCAAAAATTTAAAATTTTTTTGATTAACCACTTGACATTTGGACGAAATTTGTGTAGACTACGATTGTTGTGACGCAGAGCAGTCAGAAAACAGATTGCAAGTAGGATTAAGTCGCGGGCCCAGATAGCTCAGTTGGTAGAGCAGAGGACTGAAAATCCTCGTGTCACTGGT
>CAVGMD010000017.1:0-37271 GCA_963630275.1 Bacteroidaceae bacterium
GGGACATTTTTAAGCTTTGTCACTATTATGATGTTCCGAAAGGTAAAATGCAATTAACTAAATATAAACTTTTGTAAAAGAACTATTATTTATTCCACAGTTGCTGTGCGCGCACATCCCAGTTCTTCGCATACTCCGCACATTTTCCGCACAGATGCTCTACAGATTCCGGTGACTGTAAGTCGGTGGAATGAGCTCCGGTCTCGTGTACCATGCGCTGTAAGATCTCCGGGTTCTCCAGCATCGGGCAGGGCTTTAAGTGGTTGCAGTTGAAGGGCTGGTTCTCACGGTAAGCCATGAACAGTGGCTGCTTCAGCGCGGTCAGCAGATCCACTTCCTTGATATTGGCACCGGAATAATGGATGAATACACAGGGCTCCACATCTCCGTTGGGGTTGATATGACAGTAATTTCTGCCGCCGGCAATACAACCGCCCACATATTCACCGTCGTTCTGGAAATCGAAAGCGAAGATCGGCTTACCTCCCTCCATGGCACGGATTTCACGGATTCTGTGGTACATATACTCTCTCTGATCCGGGTCTAAGAGCAGTTCGGTGGACGCATCATTTCCTACGGGCATGTAATGGAAGTACCAACTGAATCTGGCTCCTTTTTCAATGATCATATCCAGGAATTCGTCGCTGGTGACTACCTTATAGTTTTTGCTGGTATAGCAGATGGAAGTACCGAAGATCAGTCCGTACTGCTTCATCAGATCCATGGCATGCATGACTTTATCAAACACACCTTTACCACGGCGTAAGTCGTTTACTTCATCAAAACCTTCCAGGCTGATGGCTACGGAGAAGTTGCCTACCCTCTTCATCTCCTGGCAGAATTTCTCATCGATCAGGGTACCGTTGGTGAATGCATGGAAACCACAGTCATCGTGCTTCTCACACAGACGGATGATGTCATCCTTACGTACCAGAGGTTCACCGCCGGTGAAGAAATACAGATAAATGCCCAGTTCCTTACCCTGGGTAACGATACGGTCCATATCCTCAAAACTCAAATTCAGGCGGTTACCATACTCTGCTGCCCAGCATCCGGTACAATGCAGATTGCAGGCACTGGTGGGATCCATCAGAATCAGCCAGGGGATATTGCACTGATGCTTTACACGCATCTCGTTGATTTCTTTTTTACCGCAGAAAGCTGCTTCAAAACCATAGTCCAGTGCGGACATTTTAATAACATGGGGATCTACTTCATTTAAAATCCGGTTCACATACTGCATCCACTTACTGTTCGGATCCTGGATCATGCGTCTCGCCGCATCATAGCTTTCCTTGCGGAAGGTATCTCCCATAAATTTCTCCGACAGATCTACCAGCTTTAAGAATGCCTTTTCTCTGTCTGCTTCGTCCTTGTTCACATACTTTAAGATGCCGTCGATTGCAGTGCCGAATGCAGCTCTCTCTACTTTGTGTTTGATATCTGCCATAACGTTTACCTCACTTTTGTATATTGATTTTCTGGATTACGCTGTTTCATATATAATACCGAAACAATACATCCACCCCGGCCAACAGAAATATCATCGCTCCGCTGATCAGTACACGGCTTCTTCCATAACATCCGATTCGATATCCTGCATAGATGCCGGTAATGACTGCCAGGGCAGCCATAATTGCCAGTTGAATGATCTGCACCGTTACCCGGGTGTCTAAAAATCCCATGCCGATACCTGTCAGGAAACTATCCACACTGGTAAGCATGGCCCATATGCATAATTGCCGCCAGGCGAACGCATCTTCTCTCCGCTCTAACGGATCCCGCATATGCAATGCCCGGATGATCAGCCAGATGCCGATCAGAAAAAAAATAACAGCGGACACGGCCCGGAACAGTCTCTCTGTCCGCTGATAATTCATGGCAATGTACGGAAATTCCGAAATCAGGCTTCCCAAAAACATTGCACCGCTCTGCCATCCGGTAAACAGCAACGTCATTTTCAGAATCTGTTTTTTATCCAGTCTGGAAAGCATTGCTCCCTTATATAATGCATAGGTAAAAACATCCAGGGAAAGCCCCACCGATACGATCAGTATTTCATACCACGCCATCCATACATCTCCTTTCTGCGATTATGATATGATATTTCCGGACATATGGTAAGATACAACCCCGGCACAGAGTTTTTCCGGATTTTACATTTTCCCGATAAATGTAAATATTCCGCGACATTTTGGGGAAAATGTCGTTTTCGGTTGAGAAACGGCAATTTTTTGTTTATAATATCTCTATCTTGGTTCTTTTAATAGGAAAAGGAGTCCTGTGATGAAAACAAAGGAATTATTGGCAGACAGTTTTCGGACGCTTGTGCTTACTATGCCTTTTCAGAAGATTTCCATCAAAATGATCACGGATGGCGCACATGTGATCCGCCCTACTTTCTATAATTATTTTCAGGATAAATACGAAGTGATTGAATTTCTGTTTGACCGGGATATCGGCAGCAAAGTCGAAGTCATGATTGAAAATGACATGGAACAGGAAGCCATTAAGCTGATGTTTATATGCTTTGAGAAAAATAAGGAATACTACCACCGGCTTTTTGAAATCACAGGTCAGAACAGCTTCGGAGAATTTTTTGCCCATTATGTGGAACAGACCTTTTTCCGAATTCTGTCAAGACACCCCATGAGAAAAATGCCCTGCGAACTGATCACGGCACAGGGGCTGGCACATTATAATGCTCTCTTATTAATCGAGATCCTGAAATTATGGCTCTCTTCTCCCAAGGAGGTACCTGCGGAGAAAGTTTTTGAAACATATCAGTATATTATGCGGACACCGATCCTGGACATGATCCAGTATCCGGAGAACTGAATACCAATGTATAAATGTAAAAGACGGGAAAGTCATTCGCTGCTTGCCCGTCTTTTTCTTTATATATTGGTATATACTGTTTCTACAGTCTTGTAATTACAAAAATATCGTAGATCGCCTGAATTGCGGTCTCAAAATCCTCGTTTGCCACACCGATGATGATGTTCAGCTCGGAAGATCCCTGGTCGATCATCTTGACGTTGATGTTTTTGTGTGCCAGTGCGGAGAAGATTCTGCCGGCAGTACCGCGGGTGGACTTCATGCCACGACCTACCACGGCGATCAGCGCCAGATCAGACTCAATATCGATGGTATCGGGATTCGCCAGTCTGTGAATGCCTGCCACTACCTTCTGTTCTTTGTGCATGAATTCATCCTGATGTACGAATACGGTCATGGTATCAATACCGGAGGGAACATGCTCGAAGGAGATTCCGTTCTCTTCAAATGCCTGCAGTACCTTTCTGCCGAAACCGATCTCGGAGTTCATCATATCTTTTTCAATATTCACGGAGCAGAAGCCTTTTTTACCGGCGATACCGGTGATGACGTATTTGGACTTCTGACAGGTACTTCCCACAATCCAGGTACCGTTATCATCGGGAGCATTGGTATTGCGGATATTGATGGGAATACCTTCCTGACGTACCGGGAAGATGGCATCCTCATGCAGTACGGTAGCACCCATATATGCCAGCTCGCGAAGTTCACGGTAAGTGATGGTCTCGATAGCTTCGGGATGATCAATGATACGGGGATCCGCGATCAGGAAGCCGGAGACATCGGTCCAATTCTCATAGACATCCGCCTTGGCAGCCTTGGCTACGATGGATCCGGTGATATCGGAACCGCCTCTGGAGAAGGTCTTTACCGTTCCGTCGGGCATGGAACCATAGAATCCGGGAACTACCGCTTCTTTGCTCTCTGCCAGTCTGGCACGAAGTACTTCATTGGTCTTCGCCGTATCAAACTCCCCGTTTTCATCGAAGAAAATTACGGTTGCCGCATCAATGAAATCATAGCCTAAGTAATTTGCCATGATGATACCGTTCAGATATTCGCCACGGGAAGCTGCATAATTGCTTCCGGATTTTGCCTTGAAATTCTTCTCAATGGTCTTGAACTCTTCACTAAGGTCCAGATCCAACTGTAAACCATCGATGATCTCCTGATAGCGGGCTTTGATGGCATCCAGTTCTGCCTTGAAGCTCTTGCCCTGATCTGCCAGATCATAACAGGCATACAGCATATCCGTTACCTTGGTGTCATCGGAAAATCTTTTTCCCGGTGCGGAGGGTACCACATATTTTCTCTCCTTATCCGCACGGATGATATTTCCTACCTTTTTGAACTGCTCTGCACTTGCCAGAGAGCTTCCACCGAATTTCACTACTTTTGACATAACATTTTCTCCTCAACTCTATCTTAATAATAGTATATCCTTTTTATACCAGGCGGATCCTGCCAAGCATCTGTTCACCCAGTGCTTCGTATTTTGCCAGGAATTCGCTCTCCTTCATGGGCTGTGTGAAGTATCCGAAGTCTTCCTTACGGTCTTCTAAATGGACCTCTTTACCTCCGGGGAAAGCTGCCTCTACCGCACTCTCCGCTCCGGCTTTTGCTCTGATAAAAAAGCTTCTTACGGACTCGCCGGTGTCCGCTAACTTTACTTCCTCTTTGTCCCAGAAGCACATGATCACCTTGCCCTGATGTCTTGCACAGTCGATGACATCGGATACCACTGCACTGGCGGTGGGAAGCTTGCCTGCGCCCCGTCCGTAGTACATGGAATCTCCCAGCATGTTGCCGGTGACAAATACGGCATTGAACACACCGTGTACCATAGCCAGGGGATGTTCCTTGGGAAGCATGAACGGTGCCACCATAACTTCTGCGGTGTCATCATCAACAGCGCGGCTTCTGCCCAACAGCTTGATGGTATGCTCCGTAGCATTGGCATATTCGAAATCCGCTGCGGTGATCTTCGTGATGCCCTCGGTGGGAATCTTCTCGGAATCCACGTTTTTACCAAACATCAGAGAAGACAGAATCGCAATCTTGCGGCAGGCATCATGACCTTCCACATCGGCTTCCGGATTGCGCTCCGCATAGCCCTTTTCCTGCGCTTCCTTCAGGACAGTATCGAAATCCGCGCCCTCTTTTTCCATTTTGCTTAAGATATAGTTCGTGGTACCGTTTAAGATACCGTTGACAGCCTCGATCTTTTCTGCGGTCAGGGAGTAGTTCAGCGGACGGATAATGGGAATACCGCCGCCCACACTGGCCTCGAATAAGTAGTTGCAGTTATGCTCTCTGGCAATCTGCAACAGTTCGGGACCATGCTTTGCTACCAGTTCCTTATTGGATGTGCAGACGCTCTTGCCCAGTTCCAGAGCCTGCTTCGTGAACTGGTACGCAGCTCCGACACCGCCCATGGTCTCACAGATGATGGTCACGCTGTCGTCTTGTAAAATCGTATTGAAATCATGAATGACTTTATTTTCATAAGGATCTCCGGGGAAATCTCTCAGATCCAGGATGTATTTCACTTCCAGTTCCTGTGCGGACTTTTTATTTACCATGTCCTTATTTTTCTCGATAACTTCTACCACACCGCTGCCAACGGTGCCGTAGCCCAATACTGCAACATTGATCATAATATTCTCCTCACTTTTATCTTTTTCGTTCCGACCTTATTCCTTTGCCAGTATTTTCACATGATGTACACTGGGCTGTCCCTCCAGCTGCTCGATCATCCGGGAGATATCCCCCGTAGTCTGCAGCACCTGTATACTCAGTGTCAGGGATGCGATTCCGTTGATGGGAATACTCTGATGGATCGTCAGGATATTCGCCCGGTACTCTGCGATGATCTTCAGCACATCCGACAGAATTCCCGGTTCGTCATCCATCTGGAAAGTCAGCGTGATGGTCGTTCCCTGAGAATTGTCATGGAACGGAAAGATATCATCCTTGTACTTATAAAAAGAACTGCGGCTGATATCCACTGCATCAACCGCTTCCTGTATGGTCAGAACTTTCTCTGACTCAAGAAGCCGCTTTGCTTCCACTACCTTTAATAGTACCTCGGGGATCGCCTTCTGCTTCACCACGAAATACTTGGTCGTTTCTCCCATATGTTATCCTTTCTGCGGTTCGTATCTGTAGTACGGACACTTGTTTTTCACTGAGGGATATTCTAGCACAGTAAAGTACGAAAGACAACCCCCATTTTTATCTTTTTCCAGCCTTTTTAAGCATTTCTGAGCATAAGAAAAGAGCCTTTCGGCTCTTTTCTACTCCTCCAATCTTTAGATCAAAGGATACTTGTCTGTTAATTTCTGGATGATAGCTCTGGCTGCGGGAACCTGCTCCTCGCCGCCCTTGATGACCATGGCAATGGCTTCTGCCACCTGATCCATATCCTCGGTGTTCAGACCTCTGGAGGTTACTGCAGGGGTTCCCAGGCGGATACCGCTGGTCACGAACGGAGACTGGGGATCGTTGGGGATGGTGTTCTTGTTGGCAGTGATGTGCGCTGCATCCAACAGCTTCTCCACAGCCTTACCGGTCAGCCCGTAAGGGGTCAGGTCTACTAACATCAGATGATTGTCGGTGCCGCCGGATACGATCTTGATATCACGGCTCATCAGACCCTTGCACAGTGCCTGGGCATTGTCCACGATGTTCTTCTGGTATACTTTAAAGTCGTCGCTTAATGCTTCCTCGAAGCAGACTGCCTTGGCTGCGATGACATGCATCAGAGGACCGCCCTGGATGCCGGGGAAGATTGCCTTGTTGAAGTTGAACTTCTCATTGGCTTCCTTGTTGCACAGGATCAGACCACCTCTGGGTCCGCGCAGAGTCTTGTGGGTCGTGGTGGTCACTACATCCGCATAAGGAATGGGGCTTGGATGAAGACCTGCTGCCACCAGTCCGGCGATATGTGCCATATCTACCATCAGTACAGCGCCCACTTCGTCCGCTACTTCGCGGAACTTCTTGAAATCAATGGTTCTGGCATACGCAGAAGCACCGGCAATGATCATCTTGGGCTTGCACTCCAGTGCCAGTTCTCTCATTCTGTCATAATCCAGGAAGCCGTTGTCATCCACGCCGTAAGGTACCACATGGAAATATTTACCGGACATATTCACAGGTGAACCATGGGTCAGATGTCCGCCGTGATCCAGGTTCATGCCCATGATGGTATCGCCGGGCTTCAGTACGGCGAACTGCACTGCCATATTCGCCTGTGCTCCGGAGTGGGGCTGTACGTTGGCATAATCACAGCCAAACAGCTTCTTGGCACGCTCGATTGCCAGATTCTCAATGACATCCACACACTCACAGCCACCGTAATATCTCTTGCCGGGATAACCTTCCGCATATTTATTGGTCAGAGGACTGCCCATAGCAGCCATGACTGCCTTGCTTACCCAGTTCTCGGAAGCGATCAGTTCGATATGACTGTTCTGACGATTCTCCTCATCGATAATGGCCTGTGCCACTTCGGGATCTACTTTTTTTACTTCATCCAATGAATACATGCCTCATTCCTCCTTATGTCACTATCGCGTTAATGTGTAACTATTCAGAGCCATATAAATCTGGTCTAATGAGCGTCGAATGCTTGCATTCGTAAGAGCATTTGATCAGATTTATACGGCGAATGTGGTTCTGAATAGTTACAAAACTTAGGACTAAGTATAACATACAACTTTTTAGTTGCAAAGATGAAAAATGAACAATGTTGGCAGAAGCCTCTCTCTGTGTTAGAATAAAATAACGTAACTATTCAGAGCCTCATTCGCAAAATAGCATCTGTGATGCTTACTTTTTGCTCATTGAGGCTACTTCGCCAAAAAAATTTTCAAAATTATGCTCATTCATGCAAGCATGATTCGCAAATTTATGCAAATTTCCTCGGCTCTGAATAGTTACAACTTTACGAAAGATGAGGAATCCTCATGTATCATATTATAATCAATCCCGCCTCCCGCTCCGGCAGAGGGGCAAAGATCTGGTCCGAACAGATAGAACCGGCTCTTCATGAAAGTAATGTCGAATATCAGACCTATTTTTCCAGGAAAGCCGGAGAAGTAAAACACCTGGCTGAACAGATTACCGCAAAACATGCGGACGAACCCGATTTAAAACTGATCGTCTTAGGCGGCGACGGCACCGTGAACGAAGCCCTGCAGGGCATCGCAGATCCTTCCAGAGTCATCCTGGGCTATATTCCCACCGGCTCCAGCAATGACCTGGCAAGGGATCTCGGTATTCCCAAGGATCCGAAAGCGGCCCTTCATCTGATCCTCCGGGATGCCACTCCCAGAACCATGGACTTAGGAAGGCTTACTTATCTCGACGAAGACCAGCCGGAAGAATCCAGGCTGTTCGCCGTCAGCTGCGGAATCGGCTTTGACGCTGCCGTCTGTGCGGAAGCCATGAGTTCCCAGATCAAGGATACCATGAACCGGATCGGTCTTGGCAAGCTGACTTATTTGGGCATCGCCTTAAAGCAGCTGATCACCGCCCGGAAGGTCTCCTGTACCCTGACGATGGAAGATACCGTGCATGACAAAAAAGAGTCCTTAGACCTTCCCCGTTTTCTGTTCGTGACCTGTATGAGTCACCGCTACGAGGGCGGCGGCTTCATGTTCTGCCCTCCTGCCATCGATCACGACGGCGTGCTGGATCTGTGCTCGGTGGGTAATATCTCCAAGGGGCTGGTACTGCTGGCTCTGCCCACCGCCTTTTTCGGCAAGCACTATTTTGTCAAGGGGATCAATGCGCATACCGCGACCCGGATGTCCATTACCACCTCCTCTCCGCTGTGGGTACATACCGACGGAGAAGTGACCAGAAAAAGCTGTGGTTTCCGGGTAGAATGCCTCCCCGGCGCCATCCGGATGATCACTCCCGGAGTGAAATAAACACACTCTAAAGATTTTCTTAAGAATGCTTAAGTATTCCAAAAAAGCCTTGATTTTTTTATATCTTTGACTATACTAAAATTGATTTTGGAGCATAGGTTTTGTAGAGAAATGAGGTTTTTATGGAAAAATTCAAGACATTCTATTTGAAATACAAACATGCCATTCCTCTTATTATATATGGTATTATTTATATGACCTGGTTCGTATGGCTGGAGAAAAATACCACCGGACATTACCGGATCATACACATGGCGGCGGATGATTATATTCCCTTCTGTGAAGTGTTCGTCATTCCTTACTTTTTATGGTTTGCTTATGTGTCGGCGGTGGTCATCTACTTTTTCTTCAAAAATAAAGAGGATTACTACCGTACCTGCATTTTCCTCTTTACCGGCATGACGATCTTCCTGATCGTATCCACCTTGTGGCCCAACGGACAGCACCTTCGTCCCGCAGTGATGCCCAGAGACAATATCTTCACCCGCATGGTAGCCGCTCTGTATCGGACAGACACTCCTACCAACCTGTGGCCCAGCATTCATGTATATAATTCCCTGGGTGCACACTTTGCGATTATCCGCAGCAAGTGCTTCGAGAAGAAAAAGGGCATCCGCATCGGTTCCCTGATTTTAGCTTCTTCGATCATCATGGCGACCATGTTCATCAAACAGCACTCCGTCTTCGATGTGCTCACCGCTTTCGTTATGGCGGCTGTGATGTACACACTGGTATACCGTTACGATCTGCGGATTGCAGTCAGAGAGTTCCGTAACAAGAGAAAAGCAAAACCGCAGATCGGTTAATGAGGTTAATAAATAAAAATGCAACGGCGAATTCACCGTTGCATTTTTGTATGAATAATTACAATACTTCTTCACTTTTCTGTAATGCGGAAGCAATGACCGCATCCATATCATAATAGCGGTATTCCGCCAGTCGTCCGCCGAAGATCACATTCTGCTCGGCATCGGCTAACTTCTTATACTCGGCGTACAGCGCTCCGTTCTTCTCATCGTTCACCGGATAATAAGGCTCATCTCCCGGTTTCCACTCGGAGCTGTACTCTCTGCTGATAACTGTCTTCGGCAGTTCCTGTCCTTGTTCGTCCTTGCCGAACTCGAACCATTTGTGTTCAATGATCCGGGTCCAGGGAGTCTCACGGTCCGTGTAGTTCACTGCTGCATTGCCCTGGAAGTTCGGTTTGTCCAGTACTTCTGTCTCGAATCGTACCGAACGGTATTCCAGTGTTCCCAGCGAATATCCGAAATACGCATCGATGGGACCGGTATAGACGACGGTCTCCGCCAGTCTGTCCAGTTCTTCTTTCTGCTCCAGATAATCCGTATTCAGGCGTACCTCGATGCCTTCTAACAAATGTTCCACCAGCTTCGTGTAGCCGCCGATGGGAATGCCCTGATACAGGGCGTTGAAATAATTGTTATCAAAAGTCAGGCGCACCGGCAGACGCTTGATGATGAATGCCGGAAGATCCTTACATTCACGTCCCCACTGCTTCTCGGTATATCCCTTGATCAGCTTTTCAAAAATATCTCTGCCTACCAGTGAGATTGCCTGCTCTTCCAGATTCTTCGGCTCTGTAATGCCGGCTTCTTTTTTCTGCTCTTCGATCTTCGCCGCTGCTTCCGTAGGCGTTACCACACCCCACATTTTATTGAAGGTATACATGTTAAACGGCAGGGAATACAGTTCTCCGCGGTAGTTTGCCACCGGGGAATTGGTGAACCGGTTGAACTCTGCGAATCTCGTAATATACTTCCATACTTTCGTATCATTGGTATGAAAAATATGGGCACCGTATTTGTGGACATGGATCCCTTCCACTTTTTCCGTGTAAATATTACCCGCCACATTGGGGCGCTTGTCGATCACCAGGACCTTTTTCCCTCTGTCAGCGGCTTCTCGTGCGAACACCGCGCCATAGAGACCGGAACCGACGACCAGATAATCGTATTTCATGAATCTCAATATTTCCTTTCTAGTTCTGTGCGCTCTGTGCGACAGTCTTTTCTCCGAAGATACGCTTCAGTACAAACAGTGTCACCAGAGTCAGCAGGATACCGATCACCAGACAGATTACCACATTCTGTACAAATCCGGCAATCACATAGTTTACAAAAGAGATCGCTGCTACCGTCAGTACATAGGGTATCTGGGTGGATACGTGGTTGATGTGGTTACACTGTGCTCCTGCGGAAGCCATGATCGTGGTATCGGAGATGGGAGAACAATGGTCACCCATAACAGCACCTGCCAGACATGCGGATACACCGATAATGATCAGATGCTCGGCTCCGGGTACGATAGCTCCGGTGACAGGATCGGTAAATACGCCGGTTACGATGGGAATCAGAATACCAAAGGTTCCCCAGCTGGTACCGGAGGCGAAAGCTAAGAAGCATGCTACCAGGAAGATAATCGCGGGAAGCAGATTGGTCAGTCCTGTGGAAGCGCCCTGCATGAGACCTGCCACATAGACATCCGCACCTAACAGACCGGTCATGGTCTTCAGGGTAACGGCAAAGGTCAGGATCAGCATGGCGGGTACCATAGCAATAAAGCCCTGTGTCAGACAGTTCATGGCTTCCTTAAAGGATACCAGTCTTCTGCACATATAATATACGATGGCAAACAGTAACGCGATCAGAGATCCCCAGGGAAGTCCCACGGAAGCATCCGTTGCACTGAAGGCATCGATGAAACCCACACCTTCGAAAAATCCGCCGACATAGATCATTCCTACGACACAGCAGACGATCAGTACAATTACAGGAATCAGCAGGTCATATACTTTTCCTCTCTCAGAACCCTTGGGCGCATTGTCTGCATTGGTCACACGCTCACCTTCGGTGAACAGGTCACCCTTTTCTCTGGCATTGCGCTCATGCTTAGCCATGGGGCCGTAATCGAAGCCCATCAGTGCCATACCGATGACGAATACGATGGTTAACAGGGAATAATAGTTATAAGGAATCGCTCTTACGAACAGCTCAATGCCGGAGTACACACCTTCATCCACCATACCGGATACTGCTGCCGCCCAGGAAGAGATTGGTGCGATCATACAGATGGGTGCTGCCGTAGCATCAATGATATATGCCAGCTTGGCACGGGAGATCTTGTGTCCGTCTGTAACCGGCATCATAACGGATCCTACGGTCAGACAGTTGAAATAGTCATCCACGAAGATCAGCACGCCTAATAAAAAGGTGGCAAGCAGCGCACCTGCTCTGGTCTTTACATGCTTTTTCGCCCATTCGCCGAAGGCTGCGGAGCCTCCTGCCTTGTTCATCAGTGCCACCATGGTTCCCAACAGGATCAGGAACATGAAAATACCGATATTCCATGCATCTGCCACGGAATTGATGAATCCTTCATTAATCACCGTATCCAGCGTCGCAATGGGAGAAAATCCGGTATAGATCAGTGCTCCCGTAATGATACCGATAAACAGTGATGAATATACTTCTTTTGTGATCAGTGCCAGTACAATTGCTACCACCGGCGGTAGTAATGCCCAAATTGTTCCGTACATAATTTTGCCCTCTCTCGTATTTTTTTCGCAGTTTTTCACTACATATTTAACTTTATGGCAAACGTTTCAGTGTGTCAATATAATTTCCCAAATTAACGCTTTAGCACAGCAATTTATTTGTTTCTTTCTCTTTTTCGCTTTAAATCGCTAAATTCTCTTGCATCCGGGCGCGATCTGGGCTATAATGGGCAATGACATTTAGCAGAAAGGACGTGCCCCGTGCACGATGGAATACTATGAGTTTCGAATTTATCAAAAAACTTCCCACTCCTGCGGAGATCCGCAAGGAACTGCCTCTTCCGGCAGAATTAGCCAAGATCAAAGAAGAAAGAGATGCAGAGATTCGTGATGTTCTCACCGGCAAAAGCAACAAGTTCCTGGTAATCATCGGTCCCTGCTCCGCTGATAACGAAGATTCCGTATGTGACTACGTCAACCGTCTGGCAAGAGTCCATGAGCAGGTCAAGGACAAGCTGATCCTGATCCCCAGAATCTACACCAACAAGCCCCGTACCACCGGTGAAGGTTACAAGGGCATCACCAGCCAGCCCGATCCCGAGAAAAAGCCGGATTTCCTGGCAGGTCTGATGGCAATGCGTAAGATGCACATCCGTGCGATCCAGGAGACAGGGCTCACTGCCGCAGACGAAATGTTATACCCTGAGAACTGGGGTTATGTATCCGACATTCTCTCTTATGTAGCAATCGGTGCTCGTTCCGTAGAGGATCAGCAGCATCGTCTGACTGTCAGCGGTTTCGATGTAGCTGCCGGTATGAAGAACCCTACCAGCGGAGACTTCTCCGTAATGCTGAACTCCGTATATGCGGCACAGCATCCCCACTCCTTCATCTACACCGGATGGGAAGTGAACACCCACGGCAACGACCTGGCTCATACCGTACTGCGCGGTGCTACCAACAAACACGGTGCCAACATCCCCAACTATCACTACGAGGATCTGATCCGTCTGTGGGAGATGTACGGCAAAATGGATCTGAAGAATCCCGCCTGTGTCATTGATGCGAACCACTCCAACTCCAACAAGCAGTTCAAGGAGCAGATTCGTATCACCAAGGAAGTAATGCACAGCCGCAAGCTCAGTCCCGATCTGCACAAGCTGGTCAAGGGCGTTATGATCGAGAGCTATATCGAGGAAGGCAACCAGAAGGTAGGTGCCGGCTGCTACGGTAAGTCCATCACCGATCCCTGCCTGGGCTGGGAAGACAGCGAGCGCCTGATCCACGATATCGCAGAGTACGAATAAGGCTCAGAAAAATTGCAGGAATCCTTTTAATAGCACAGGATTCACAAAACATTCCAATACACATCCGAAAATGAGCACCATCAGAATGAGTGCCAATTTTCCCAATCTGCCGGGCAGGGACTTTTTTCCCTGCCCGGTTATATTATGGTAAAAATAAATACTGCGATGCAGCTCCTCACACCATCTGATCAGCAGAAGTATCGTCGGCACATAACACAGATACTGTGGAAATGCACCTACGATCCCCAGTAAAAGCCCTTTGATTCCATACCGATAAACAGCCGAACTTATAAAAAAACCGATGGAGAATCCGTACTTTACCGTAATTCCCCCACAGAACACCAGCCCCAGATATGTGGTTGCCATAATGATGAGTACTAAAAAATTCCGGCACCTTTTACACAACACATAGGCAAACAGAACCCCGCTGTCCACTGTCATATATTTCATCCAGTACAAGGTGTCTTCGTCCAGTATCCCCGTAGTCTGAAACCAGATTTCCCGTCCGAAATATGCTGCAAACAATCCAATTCCAAATCCAATCAGAAATAAAAAACGCAGCGGAAGCTTTCCCACCGGCAGCATCAATCTGTCCCATTTCCACAAATTCTCATCCTCCGCTTCACCGTGTTATGCTAATATATGCGGACAACATACCGGATCATGCTTTGCCGGCGCAAAAAAGCCCCACCTGACAATTTTCTGTCGATGGGGCTTAACCTCTTAAATTTATATATTATGCATTCAGATATTTTGAAGCATAAGTCAGAATGCCACAGATAGTCTTTGAATCCTGAATCTTGCAGTCATAGATCATCTGTTTTAATTCCTCCACAGAATATGCCTCTACATTGATGAATTCATCTTCATCCAGATGCTGGCTTCCTCTGTCCTTCAGACCTCTTGCCAGATAAATGTCGATCTTCTCATTACAGAAAGCCACTGTAGTATAGATGGAGGTCAGCAGTTCCACATGATCGGTATGATACCCGGTCTCCTCCTGCAGTTCCCGCAGGGCAGCCTGTCTGGTAGGTTCTTCCCTGCCATTCAGGCCCCCTGCCGGGATCTCCAGTGTCTCACGTTCCAGAGCGTTGCGGTATTGTCGCACCATCAGAAGCTTACCGTCCTCTCTCACAGCTACCACAGCTGCCGCACCTTTGTGATCGATCAGATCCCATTTCGCAATATTTCCGTTAGGAATCTGCATGGTATCCTGATAATAATCAAGGATTGCTCCCTTTGCTATCAGATCACGTCTGATACGTCTGAACTCTTCCACGATGGCTTATTCTTCCTCCTCGTCTGCTCCACTGTTCACACATCTGCGAATAACAGGCCAATATGCTGCTACGAAGAGAATCAGGAAAATGATGGTCCATCCGTTCGCCAGAATGATATGTGTAAATCCACTTGTCAGGATCAACAGTATCACGGCTGCTACAGCCAGGATTGCATCCACAAGTCTCTGCTTATCCTTCTTCAGAAGGTAGATCGCTGCAGCCAGGATGTTTCCGATTGTCAGCAGCAGATTCAGTATTGCGAAGGAATCGCCCACTGCAAACATTCTCTCAAAGAAGCTGTCTCCATTTGTCTGATCCATACTGCCTGTTCCTTCAGCGTCAGGATTCTGAGTGGAATCCTTGTCGGCATTCTTGCCGGTGTCATCACCGGAAACATCACTGCCGTCGGTACTCTGTCCGCCGCTTTCCGTTCCGCTTCCTCCGTCAACATTGTCAAGCTCTGTAGCAGAGCCGCTGCCCTTGCCCTTTGTATTACGACGGGGCTTAGGAGTTGCTGTCGGTGTAGGTGAAGGACTGGGCGTTACCAGTGCAGTATCATCGTCATCACTGTTATCGCTATTGTTATTGTTACTGTTGTTATTGTCTTCCTTGTCCGGTGTGATCAATTTGTAAGTAAGTGCATGCGTTGAGAAATTATTTGTAGTGAATCTATAGGTATTTCCTGCTACACTGGAGGATACTATTCCTGCAACACTGCCATTGCTGTATCCCACATAGTAATTTCTCATGCTTCCTGCAAATCCATCCGGCATATTCATGGTAAAGCTGATATCCTGTGCCGTACTCTTCAGAAGATAAGTCTTAGAGCTTGTCACCTCACCATCCTGATTCTTCGTGGTAACATCCACATAGAGCCTGATGTCTACGAAGCAATAGTCCTCACCGTTTAAGAGCTTCATAAGTAAGGTCTCGTCCACAGCAGGTATTTCACTCTCCTGCAGACTGTTGATCACGAAGCGGATGTTGATATATTCATCCAGTGCTTCATCTCTGGACTGTGCTTTCTCAAGCAGCTCCTTCAACGGTTTCAGGTATTCATCATCCTCAGCAATGGAATCCGCCAGAGTCTTGATCAAACCCTTTTTAGAGGTATCTACTGTAGTCATTGGTGTATCTTCAGTAAGCACTACTGTCTTGCTCACCCTTTCAATATTCAGGTCTCCGGGTAATACATCTCCGGGTGATACATCTCCGTTGCTTACGTCAATGATCTGCTGCTTTTTCTTCTTGATATATTCCTGCTCCTCCAGGCTGGGGATGCTGGTATACTCAGTGTTGCCGCAGACGGTGCAGGTATGCTTCTTCAAGCCCTCCTCAGTCTGGGTCGGCTCCCTGTCAACGCTCCATTCATCCTCTTCCTCGGGATAGGTATGATCTCCATTGATCGTAAAGCTTATTTCAGTCTCGTTGCCTGCCTTATCCGTTACGATTACCTTGTACTCGCCAGGTTCCGTCACAGTATAATCATTCGTATGCTCATCCGGTGTTATTTCATAATCTTGATATTCTCCGTAAGCATCCTTCTTCTGTACCCTGATGCCGTCGTCTGCCAGGTATTTCTCTTCCACGCGGAAGGTCTGTCCCTCACAGTATGTCTTGCCATCAAGCACTCCAATCACAGCACTTTTTCTGTTCTTCAGTACCAGTCCATCGGAAGAACCATAACCGATATTGCCATCTACATCCACCGCCTTGGCGTATACTACGTATTCGTTGTTCGGATCAATATAGAAGGTCTTCTCATTAGCTATCTCGGTCCATGCGCTGTAATTCAGAGCATTCAGCTCATCCTCGGTCATCTGTCTGTCTGCGAGATAGTAGTATACCTTATCCAGGTTAGTATCTGTAGCAGTAATGGTCACTGCCTGTGACTCCTTGAAGAACAGACCAAAGGTGATCGTATTCAGTACACTCTTCCAGGTCTTATCTGCAACAGCGACTGATACCTCAGGATTCTTCTTATCCAGACACAGTACTGTGCCTGTCAGCATCGGGTTCGTGGTAGCTGTCCGGTTCGCATCAGAGATCTTGCTTGTGCCAATGGCAGCTGTCACATAATTATTCTTTGTATCTCCGTTATAATAACCACCCTTGTCTTCATCATAGAGATACCATGTGTCACTATCTCCAGCTGTATAACCATAACCGATGATCTGGTAGGAATAATAGAGCTGCTTACCGTCCTCGGTCCTTTTCCACAGCAGGAACTCATCCCCTGCTGTCATGGTGTCAGCATCAACTGCATAATCCCCTCCGCTGATATCATTGGTATACCCTTCATATTCTGTATAGACATCCCAATCTTTTTCAGCTGCATTTTTATCTGTGCTGCTTAAGATACGGACTCTGATCTTATTAGGTACACAGTCAGCATCTGCTCTTCCCTGGACAACTGTTAATTTCAGTCCGGACTTGAACTGTTGGGGATTATAGGTAAGTGTATAATCCACACCGCCCTGATATCCGGTCAATTCTTCATCCAGAATGTAATCATCATATCCATAGCCTGTAATCACATAATAATACTGCTTGCCATTATCGACTCTGGGGAAGGTACCAAAGTCATAGCTTCCGCTAGCGGTAAGTCCATCTGTTGACTTTGTAGCTTCAACAGTAATTGTCTTACCTCCTGCAGGCTTCCAGGTATTATCCTTCACGGTAGTACCTACCTCATACCTCTCCACAGTGAGCTTAAGCTCGGTAATAACATCCTCACCTTTGGCTGTCTCAGTCTTATCATTATTATAAACATCTGTATGCTGATACTTAAAGGTAACATTACCACTTAACTGTATATCCTTCTCCCAAAGTGCATAGAGTGTTGTGGATTTCTCAGTCGTATAATAATAGTTATCCGCATCGTAGTCAGCAGACTTCTCATATTCAGATTCTTTTGTTATATTAACATCTGAATCTGAAACCTGCGCCGTTGTCCAGCCAACGAAGGAATATCCCTCTCTCTTAGGTGTATCATCGTCAAAGCCTCTAAGCTTCAGGTCATACTCACTGCTCTCCTCAGATCCGAAGGTCTTCTGATCTGTGAAGGTGGTCTGGGTCTCATTCGGATTCTCAGCATTCCAATGGAATTCTCCACCGTTAGCATCGTAGTTCACATCGTATACCTGACGTGTCCAGTTCGCTGTCAACGTGATGGTATTATCAAATGCTCCGGACAATCCATCACTGCCGGATACAGATGTTACATCACATAATGTGGTATAAGTGTGTCCCACCATAGGATTGCTGTCCTGTGTAGGATTTCCATCCTCATCTACGCTTTCGTCAGTCACTGTCCAGCCTCTGAAATCCCATCCTGTCTTCGTAGGATCTCCCACTTTTGTTACAGCATCATACAGATGCTCGTCCGGTGAATCTCCTGCCAGTGTTGCATTCTCAACATTTGCATATTGGATTGCATAGCTGTCAGGCTTCCAGGTGGACTTCAGTGTAATATTCTTTGCATAATCCGTGCTGTAGAGTGACAGATTTTCAAGCTTGCTGTTCTCATCACCCTCTAATATCCAGCCTTCAAATGTATAGTGATCTCTCACCGGATCAGGTATCTTGATTTCCTTATACTGCTTTACGGTATTACCGTCGCTTCCGGACACCGTCTCCTCTTCACCGTAGATCCATTTTATCGGAACCTTGTCCTCGAGTATTGCTTCATTCCAGCTGATACTGTGGATAACGGATTCGGTCTCACCTTCCGCTGCATCACCTTCAGATACATCTCCTCCGGATACATCTTCTGTCCAGCTGTACATAATCTGATCATCAATATTTTTCGATGAATCATAATAATCAAGATGAGAATAGCTAATATTATAAGTGATACCCTTCCAATCTGCCTTTAGTATAACATCTGCCGCATGGCTGTATGTCTTCGGGATAGGGTTTGCACTATTTACTTTATAATTATTAAAGTTCTCCATATCCCAGCCCTCGAAGGTATATCCGGTCTTCGAAGCTGTTGTCGTGATCTGTGTCTCCACACCCAGCGTATGCATCGTGACGAGCTTTCCGGTACTGCCCAGTATATATTGCGCATTGCTCATATTGGTATATTTTACACCAACGGACTGCGCTACTGTCCAGATTGCTTCCAGTGTCACATCTCCGATATGGTCTGCCGGAATTGTAATTTTTACGCCATCCTCACCATTCAGGTATTCCGTACCTTCGAACTTCCATCCCTTGAATACATAGTCATTCTTCTTATATATCGCAGTGATGGTCGTACCTGTACCATAGTCATAGGTAGTCGGATTATCACCGCTGACTTTGCTCGCACCGGTGATTCCTGTATAGGTGATATTGTAGGTAATTGCATCCCATGTTGCTGTCAGAGTCAGATCCGACAGGGTATTACCTGTACCGCTATTCTTGAACATACTGTAGGTATCAACTTTCTGTCCAAGCGCATAGGCAGTGCCATTACTCTTATAGCCTAAGAAGGTATATCCCTTTCTTGCAGGCTGCGCTGTAGTGATCGCAGCATCAATTCCGATATATACCGTCTCTGTCAGAGGATCGGGCATACCCGTTACACTGCCATCGCTGCATCCCGGTTCATAAGTAATCGTAGCTCTCTTCTCCGTAATTGCAGCTGTAAATGTGGTCTTATCACTGGTCTCATCCGTACTGCTTACTACATTATCTGTCGTGAAATAATTGATCTCGTCTGCATCATACCACTTGCCGCGGATCATATATTTATCAATTGTCAAGCTGTAGGTATCCTTATAGGAGGTAAGGCTTGTACTGTAGCTATTAGCTGTTGCATTATAGTTCAGTGTCAGGACCTGTGTTGTACTCTCCGTAGCACCCTTCAGTGTAACCTGAACTGCCTGGGGAATACGGTCTGCAATATTGCTGGTAAAATCTGCAGATATATTAATATCAACCGTCTGCAAATCCTTATCACCCTTATATTTCAGTGTATAATCCTTACCAAGCTGTGTGCCACTGTCTGAACCTTGTGTTTCACGCTGTGTCTCAGAAGTTATGTAATAAGCTGTTCTGAGTGTCTCTTCGGTTCCACTTCCTATTATACTCAGTACATAATTAACCGTCTGTCCTAAATAAGTAGCAGGGACTGTTCCAAAATCATATGGCATTTCAGGAAGCTTCACAGTAAGTGCCTGCTTTGAAGCACCCTCCAGATTCCATGTCTGATAAGCCTTGTTAGCATCCGTTCCTTCTGTGAAGACATCGCCCTCACCATAGGATTCGGTCACCTTACCTGTATACTTACCATCAGCATCCTCAGTCAGCTCCTTCTTAGAGCTTGTATTACCATAATAATATGCATAGTAAGCACCATCTGCTGTCTTCTCTACGATATAATTTCCATCCTTATGGAATGTGCTGTCTACTTTACCGTCAGATACACAGGTATAATCCTTGCCAAGTCCGGCAGTATCGCCGCCGCGTACATCATCATTACCGCTCACAGTAAACTCTCTGTTATAAGTAATTGTATACTGTACGTCATTGTCACTTACTGTAATAGTCTGCTGAGCCTGATCACCCACCATGTATTCCTTCAGATTGCTGATCTTATCCGTAATATCATTGCCGGATACATCGAATGCCTGAATCCGAAGTGTCAGGGAGTGCACTCTCTGGCTATCAGGTATGGCTCCCGTATAGTCCTGTATCTGACCATTAGGTGCCAGTGCCGTCACTGTCTCATTGTCCTTTGTATACTGGTAGGAATAATCAAATTGCACTGTACCATAGACTACGTGATTGCTGCGCCATACGGGGTAAAGCGTGGTTGCCCTGTCCACCAAGATCGTATTCTGAGAATAGGTATACTCAGGCTCTGTCGCATTCTGTGTAGTAGCCCAGCCTATGAAGCTGTATCCACTTCTGACAGGAGCATCGGTTGTTTCGAACCCTGCAAGTTCAGCAGGCGTAGAGGGCAACTGTACTGTACTGTCTGTCTTGATAATAGTCGCAGCTGCTTCATCATCATTTGCCTTATAAGCGATCGTGTAATATTTTAATTCCACCTTAGCATCTGCATCTACAGAGCTGGCAGTAAGACCCAGTGTCTTCTTCACAGTAGTTGCCCCGTCAGCAGGATCTCCCACTGTGATAACAAAGCTTACCTCACTGTTCATCAGTGCACTATAGGTATATTGTCCGGGCAATGTACTTCCGTCAGCAGCTATTTGCTTGGCTGCTTTCACTGCAGCTCTGTCTCCTGCCTGTACATATATGCTTCCCATATCCTTATAGGCTCCATCCAGAGTCTCTTCGATCGTCAGCTCATATAGATTAGCATTTACAATAGTATCCTGTCCAAAGTTAACCGTCACTGTATTGCCTGACTTATCCTTCAGTGTCTTGCCAGCCACCTTGACAGTGTACTCTCCGTCTGCGGTCTGGAGATAGGTTGCTTCATAGCGGTCGTCACCGACTGCACTTGCCAGGATACGTTTGCCATCCTTCCACAAGGCTACACCGCTAGCCTTGTTCACACTATCCTTCTTATTACCGCCTACTTCGATGGTGACTGTCGTATAATCCAGATAAACAGGTGTGCCATACTTCGCATATTTACCTTCTACGACATTATTGTCAATGACAATAGTATATCTCTCTGATTTATCCTGAGAAGTACCTCCGGCTGCATCACCTCCGGCTGCATCACCTCCGGATGCATCACCTCCGGATGTATCTGTATCCGGCTCTTCCTCAGAAGCTGTTGTCTTCAGACGGATATTCTGATATAAGGTGTATTCCTTACCCTCATAATTTACCGTCTCACTTGCTTTTGTGACAACAGGTGCCGTCTGATACTTACTGCCTGTTATAGTGCCTAACTTCAATGTGTTCAGAGTACTATTGCGCACATAGACCTTAACGGACTCATATTTCACATCAGCTGACGAATTAGCTGAAACCTCCACTCCGGTATCTGTGTTGTCGCTCCAGATATGATAAGCAGTATTATCTGTTGATGTGATCGAATATACTCCTGTTGTCAGGGAAGGACTCAGGCGATATACCTGCTTTCCATCCGCATCACGCAGTGAAATCTCACCACAATTCGTCAGGACATCATCTACATAAGTCTTGATCTCATAGCTGTATACGGTCTGTTCCTCTGTAAATTTACTATTCGGAACCTGCTGCCACTCTGATGTCGCAGATACACCGCTCATGCTCTTAATTACAGGCTTAAATACAATATTACCGTAGGTACCCTGGTTCAGGTAAATCGTCTGTCCCGGCTGGTAAAGTGTCGTATTATTTTTGTTCGTTAATTCATAGGTTGATACTGTATTAATTCCTTTTCCGACTGTCTGTATCTGCCATCCCAGGAAGAAATAACCCTTCTGACCCTTATATTCCGGAACCTGTATGTACTTGGAGTTATTACTGTTTTTTCCGTCAATAAATGTATAATTCTGTACGCCGTTGCTCTTAGCATCCTGGAAGGTAACCGTATAATTAGTAATTCCTGTGGTGCTGCCGATTACTCCGTTATTACCGCCATTTGCCCAGCCGCCGCTTCCGGCAGTTCCGGACCATCTGTCAGCCCAGGCATCATTGGTACCCTTCGTACCCTGTAAACCGGAGGCTGCATAACCGCCCTGACCATAGCCGCCACCGCCGCCATAGCCGCCCTGTCCGGCTCCGTCTTTACCTTTCTTTTCATGTTTACTACCGCCGCCGGCACCACCACCGCCGCCGGCACCACCACTACCGATAGCGAATCCGGTACCACCGGCACCGCCACCGCCGCCGCCGGCATTACAACCGACATTGCTGCCGCCTGAGCCACGGCTGCCGCCGCTTCCTCCGGCTACGTTAAACGAAACATTTCCAAAGTATCTCAAGGTACCCATATTAGCTGAGCTTGCACCATTGCCGCCATTGCCGCCGGCGGCATTCGTTCCTCCTGCACCGCCATAGCCACCTCCGGCTCCGTCTGTACCGATACCGGCACCGCCGCCGCTCGCACCGTGACCGCCGCTGCCACCATAGCCGGTCTTGCCGTTCTCAGCTGCTGTTGAACCATTGTATGCACCACAGCCGTTACCACCTCGGGCATATATTGTACCGCTGCCATATAAATACAGAGTATTGCCTGAGTACAGTCTGACGCCTGCTGAACCACCATAATCATTATTGCCGGAGCCAGCTCCTGTTGCTGCCAGCTGATAGCCGTTCAGATAAATATATACTGTTCCCGAAATGGTCAGGGAACCGTTTACTGTATAATTGTTTGTCAGATAATAGTATCCCGAAGACAGCGTTGTCTTACCGCTGACCCAGCCACTCAATGGCTGCCATGTCTGGTTGAATACGCTTGTAGTAACCGTAGTCTCACTCGTAGCGGTGACCGTACCATCGGAGGCATGTAATCTGACACTGCTGTATTCTATTCCGTTTCCGGTCTTAGGCACGAATACAATGTGCTCTCTGATATATTGCTGTGCCTCTGCAGCGGAAGTCTTACGATAGAACACTACAGTGATCGTCGAAGCAGTTGCCTGTAAAATCTTAATATCATTCTGTTGGTCAAGCACTTTTACGGTTGTCAGATCATCTCCCGTACTCTGGGTCAGGCTGACACCGGTCGTGACACCGCTTGTATTTCTGGGATCCTTATTTCCGTCAATATCATTAGCATATACCGGAAGGAAGAGCACCTTCTCCATATTCGCCGTCTCGATGACAATGGAGCGGACCGCCTCATCCCCACTGGCGAATGCATTCAGAGTGGTGTTGGCCAGTCTGTATGCTGTACCGTTTCCATCAAATGTGCCCTCTTCATTCGTCTTCAGATAGCCATTAATAGAAATGGAGGGAGTACCAAAATGTGCATATAATGTGGTCTTCTTCTCAACGGGTGTCGCATAATTGAAGAATTCAATATCATCTGCATTCTCATTTACGCTCCACTTACTCTCGCTGTATCCCGAGAAGGTCAGGCCATCTACATAAGCATCATCTACAGGTACTACTGTACTGCCCTTACGGACATGCTGTGTACGCATAGGGGAAGAATTCAGAGTATATTCCAGGTCGCTCTTATGCGAATAGTTATAGTATTCTACCGTATAGTAATCAAGTACTAAATCCTTATTATCCTTGGTCACCTTAATTGTACCCTGATCATCTATAGTTCCTACAACAGTCAGCTCATAAGGGATCTCACTGCCATCTGTTGTATCATTATTACGCACCATAAGCTGTCTAGAATATACACCGGCTTCTGCTGTTTTACTATATTCATACAGATCAATACCATTATCCGCTGTGATGCTGGCATCTGTCCTGCCTGTGCCATTTTCTTTTACAGTTACCTTTGATTCATAGAAGGTAGCTTCTGCATGTGACAGAGGACCTCCGTTAGAAGTAGTTCTTGTAATTATGGAGGTACTAATAAGTCTGCTGTCTCCAAGATCCTGATCATCTACCAGAACATGGTACTTAGGAAGTCCCTCCCTGTCAGACTCTTGGCTGGACATAGCACTGGTACCAGTTGTACTGTTGGTATCTCTCTGCATATAGCATTGATATACTGCTGTGTAATCGCCATCTGATACACTGTTGCTTACATATTTCGGAGATGCAACGATCATGTCATCATCATTCACCAGATTAATCACTGCATCTTTATATAACGTTCCAGATATCAAATTCACCTGAATAGTATAATAGTAAATGCTGATCGTTCTTTCTGCCACAGAAGCATCCGCTTGACATTTAACCTTGAAGCCGGTTGCGCCCTGCTTCTCATTATAGATCTCATATTCCTTTGTATCTTTTTTACTAATTATCAGAGTAGTAACACCATTTGCACTTTTCTCTAAAACGGATCCATAATTAGGTATTCCGCTCAAACTAGCAGCATGTGTTGCTGTTCCATAGCCCGGAATATTGAACGTCATCTGTCCTAAGTTCTGTGAAAGTTCATCATCCAGATACGTATTGATTGTGTACGTCTGAAGTTCTACCTTCTGCTCCATAGGCGTTTCTTCATTTATGAATGCCTTGCCTGTATCATAATCTTTGCCCGTTGCACCTGTCTTGTACTGCTTAATCTGTCCATATTTTGGATCGCTTAAGTCACCACCTTCGCCTGAGACTTTTTTGACCCTGACGTCATAGAGCGTATCTTCACCGTTGACCAGAATATCATAGGTTCCGGGTGCACACAGATAGGAATATGTTCCGTCGCTATTATCAGTCAGTGTCACAGTAGCCTTGGAATTGCGCAACTGTACTGTAGCACCTGATTTTGCTTCCCCATCAACATTTAATGTAACCGTTGTCTTTCTGAGGTAAGGAATCTTCTTATAGCTCAGCACCTCGCCCTTCAGGTGCCGTACACCGCCACCCCAGCAGTTATATTCCGTCCAGTTATAATTGAGGGAACCTCCCATACAGGCATCAAAGCCTTTTGCAGAACGCTGTACTTCCAGGTAGGTATTTGCGCCATCATCCCAGTAATAATATCCAAATAGCGATAGCACAAGGCTTTCACTCTCGTTTGACCTTCTTTCGGCCTTTTTCAATATGGCAGTTCCTTCCGGCAACATTGCATCCCAGGTATAATAGGTTGTTCCATCCGGAGCGAATACCATAGTATCGCCCATTTCATAGCTAGGATTGGTATTCTTTGTAAAATAAAAAACATAATCCGAATCTTCGCCCTCGGTGAAATCGGTATCTTCACCCTTCTCCTGTGTGAAATCATAATTCGCCCAGGGATCCTCTGTATTCGCTATTACCATAGGCATAGAAGAATCCACCAGACCTGCGAAGCTATAATAGGAGAAATGCTCCGGCCAGAAGGTCACCTGATAGTCTGCGATGTTCAGTTCAGATTGCAGGATTGTAGCAGAATCCATGGAATCTACTACCGATAATACTGCCATAGCTCCGCTTTGAGTTGCGAATCCACTGACTGTCAGAGTCAATTTCCTGGCTTCTGCATTGGTCTCCCCACCGAAATCCGGCTGAATGGCATTGCCATCTGCATCCAGAATCTTAATATCAAAGGTATCTACCAGATCAGAGCCTGTCATATAGTTCAGTCCCTGTTCTGCATTCCAGGTCTCCACAGCTGTTCCTACAGTCTCGAAGATCTGTTCATCCTCCGCTGTCCAGTTGTCAATGTCACTTCCCGCACCGACCTTCTGTACTGTAAGGTGTGCTCCGTCAGGAAGTACTCCATCCTGTGCCTCCAGAGTGAATGTCATGCCAGCCACTGTTACCTGGTAAGGCTCTGCCTCTGTCACAGTAACGGTGATAGTAGGAAGACTTACACCCTCGGCTACTACATAGCTGCCACCAATATCTGCTGTATAGATATAGGTGCTGACTGCTCTGTTCTCAGAGGAATCAAAGCTGTCCGCATTTGTCAGTTTCCAGGATACCGGCAGCTCCTCTGTCGTCTCATTGCTTACTGCTTCTGCCGTAAGCGCAGTCCCGGTTGTGGGAGTGGCAGTTGCCTCCGAAGTATCAGCCGGGGCATCTGTCGGAGCAGGTGTTATAGTCTCATCGTCTGCACTGCCTTCCGGTGTCTCCGTCGGGTCCTGCGTAAGTGTCTGCACCTCTACATCGGCAGCCTGCGCCTGTGCCTGAGCCGCCTCCCCTGTGCCTGTCTCAGAGACATAATCATCCTTTCCCAGTCCGTAATCATTCACGGGTTCTGTGGTGGCTGCTTCTGTAGCCTCCGGTTGCTCTGTACTTTCTACTGCTTCGGAGACTTGTGTGGATGATGTCTCATCTTCTACGATACGTACCGTCTGTACTGTTGCAGTCACCGTCGCAGGGAAGTAGATATCACTTTCCGTTGCTCCTGTAGCCAGCTTTTGACTGGATACATTATCCGCCAGTGCTGCAAATCCGACAACCGCGTCCAGATTCTGAACTACCGAATCTGTCCCGGCTGCACCGACCTGCAGTGCCGATACATCAATGCTGGTCACTACCAATACAATGGCCAGTAAGAAAGCGATTTTTCCGGATGCCTTTTTAATTAAGCGTATTGCCTCAGGGCTTGTTCCGCCCCCCCTTTTCTTAGGTTCATAATAGGCTCCTCCTTTGTATAATCATGATACAATTGTATTATTTTTTTGCAATTATTGCAACATTTTTTGCAATGCCATTATAACTTCTCAAGTATTTTATCCACGCTTACCAGCTTGGTACAGAGCACGAACAGGTCGGTAGCCTGTGCCATTTCTTCCGGTGTCGGGAATGATGGTGCAATACGGATATTGGAATCCTTCGGATCCTTCTTATAGGGGAAAGTTGCACCAGCTCCGGTCAAAGTCACACCGGCTTCCTTACATTTAGCCACTATTGCCTTCGCACAGCCATCCATAGCATCAAAGGAGATGAAATATCCGCCGTTGGGTCTGGTCCAGGTTCCAATACCTAAGCCGCCCAGTTCCTCCTCCAGTACTTTCAGAACTGCCTCGAACTTGGGTCTCATGATAGCCGCATGCTTCTTCATATGCTCGCGGACACCGTTGATATCCTTAAAGTAACGCACATGGCGTAACTGATTGATTTTGTCATAACCGATGGTCTGGATCGTCATGGATTTACGCATGTCATCCAGGTTCGCCTTGGAAGCCGCGACAGCCGCGATGCCCCCACCTGCGAAGGTCACCTTAGATGTAGAGCAGAATTCGAATACCATATCCGGATGTCCTGCTTTCTCACACTCAGAGAGGATCTCTAACAGCTGATCCTGTCTGTCATCGTATAAATGATGAATTGCATAAGCATTATCCCAGAAAATACGGAAATCCGGTGCGGCAGGCTGTAAAGCGGCAAACCGTCTCACAGTCTCATCGGAATAAGAATATCCCTGAGGATTAGAGTATTTCGGTACACACCAGATCCCCTTGATTGCGGGGTCTTCGGATACCAGCTTCTCTACCATATCCATATCCGGTCCCTCCGGTGTCATGGGAACGTTGATCATTTCAATTCCAAAATGCTCTGTAATTCCAAAATGTCTGTCATACCCTGGTACGGGACACAGGAACTTTACATGCTCCAGCTTACACCAGGGAGTATTGCCCAAAAGTCCATGGGTCATAGCACGGGATACGGTATCATACATGATGGTCAGGCTGGCGTTACCGCAGACAATCACATTCTCCGGCTTCACTTCCAGAATATCAGCAATCAATTGCTTCGCCTCGGGAATACCGTCCAGACCTCCGTAATTACGAACATCCATACCATTCATAGCTTTCATAGTGCTCTGAGAATTTATCACATCGAGATAATCCATTGTCATATCCAGCTGATTCACTGCCGGTTTTCCTCTGGACATATCCAGCTTCAGCCCCTTGCCTTTTGCATCTTCATATGCAGTATTAAGCTCTGCCTTCAAAGTTAAAAGTTCTTCCTTGGTTAATTCCTGATATGCTTTCATTTCGTACCATGCCTTTCTCGTTCACTCCCATTGGGAATACGCTTTCTACTGTGAATGTTGGATAATCGTATACAATCATACACTTTGAATATCATACTATAAGGAAGTTTATAGTACAATACCCTTTTTATAAAAATACTTAACTATTCAGAACCCCAATCGCAAAAGTGCCAGCCCACGGTTTATGTTCTGTGGACTGGCACTTTTTTATGATGTAGGGCAAAAATCCCCAACTTTAATACCTAAGACACTCTGTATGATTTATTCACACAGTTTGGAAAAAGCATCTGCTACAAACTGAACCTTTGTACCGATGATTACCTGTACGGAAGTCTTGCCGGGCTTCATTACTCCTGCCACACCGGCTGATTTGATTACCTTGTCATTGACAAGCGTAATGTCTTTTACTTCCAGTCTCAGTCTTGTAATACAGTTATCGATGCTGGCAATATTTTCCTTACCGCCACAGCCCTTGAGAATGGTCTCAGCAACAGCAGTATAATCATCACTTGCCAATTCTGCTTTCTTCTCTGCTTCGATATCATCGTCTTCTCTTCCGGGAGTCTTCAGATCCCATTTCTGGATAGCAAAGAGGAATACAAAGTAAAATACGAAAAATGCTGCAATTCCCAGAGGAATGATCAGCCAGATTCTCTGAGCTGCGGGCAGTGAGGATGAGAACAGCAGATCCATCGCACCTGCGGAGAAGCTGAAGCCTGCGCGGAAGCCGAGAGCAACCGTAATCATAGTGAAAATGCCGTACAGTAAAGCGTAGATCACATACAGTGCAGGAGCTAAGAACATGAATGCGAACTCAAACGGCTCGGTAACACCACAGATGAAGGAGCAGACTGCTGCGGAAGCTACCAGACCGATAGCTGCTTTTTTCTTGGCAGGTTTTGCACACTTGATCATTGCACATGCTGCACCGGGGATACCGAACATCATGCAGGGGAAGAAACCGGACATATACATTCCAAGGCTCCAGCTTACATCTGCACTTGTTTCACCTCTCCAGAAGTGCTGCAGATCTCCCAGTCCAATGGTATCGAACCAGAATACGTTGTTCAGTGCATGATGTAATCCGGTAGGAATCAGCAGACGGTTCAGGAAAGCATAAATACCTGCACCTACTACATCCAGACCAACGATAGCTTCACCGAGAGCTACCAGTCCGCCGAACAGTAACGGCCATACGAACAGCAGTACAACAGACACCAGAATGGATACCACACCTGCAACAATGGCTACACAACGCTTACCACTGAAGAAGGACAGCCAGTCGGGAAGCTTTGTATCCTTGAACTTGTTGTAGCACATAGAACCAATAATGCCGGCAATGATACCGATAAAAGGATTAGCAATCTTATTGAATGCCAGTGTCTTGGTAGCATCATCCGCGATGGAGGGCATAATGGTCGTAACAAATCCGGTAGACAGAAGTGTTGTGATCATCAGCCAGGAAGCCAATGCTGCGATTGCTCCGGTACCGTCATTTTTCTCTGACATACCGACACCAACGCCGATTGCAAACAGGATAGCCATGTTATCGATCAAAGCACCGCCGGCTTTCACCAGAAACAGGCCAATCAGATTTGCCACACCCTGGATCTCACCACCTTGCATCGTTGCCGGGCACAACCAGTAACCAAGGCCCATGAGGATACCACAGATCGGCAGAACTGCTACGGGAAGCATTAACGCTTTTCCCAGTTTTTGAAGAAACTTCATACATTTCTCCTCCTTTACATTATACTTAACTGGATATACTCCAATCAGTTTCATTTGTTATACACAGTACCTTATGAAATCTTAATGATATCTTCACCGGGCGTAACTTCTCCCTCTTTCAGAAGCGTTATCTTTTCATAATCATCTGTGTTGCATACCAGAACCGGTGTGATCGTATTCAATCCGGCTTCTTTGATCTTCTCCAGATCCGCATCCATGAGAAGATCCCCTTTTTTCACGTGATCTCCTGCTGCAACATGTGCTTTAAAAGGTCCTCCCTTTAAAGTCACAGTATCCAGTCCGACATGGATCAACAGCTCTACGCCCTGATCCGTCGTCATGGTGACCGCATGAAGCGTATCGAATACCATGGATACCTCTCCGTCTGCGGGAGCATATATCTTTCCCTCCGAAGGAATTACCGCGAAACCGTCCCCCAACATTTTTCCAGAAAATGTGGGATCCGGCACTTCCGTAATCGGTACAGCCTTTCCTTTACATGGGGATCCGATCACATTTCCTTTTGTTTTTCCTTTTAAGAAACCTAACATGATATCTCCTTTCCGTCGATATATACGCCAATGATATTCAGATCCTTATCTAACAGTACGAAGTCTGCCTTTTTCCCTGCAGCAATGCTTCCCGTCTCGTGGAAGATTCCGATTTCTTTCGCCGGATTCTCTGTTGCACACATCACCGCCGTCTCTAACGGAATGCCTGCCTCTCTCACCACAAAGCGCATACAATCCATAAGATTCGTAGCCGATCCGGCAATCGTTCCGTCATGCAGCGTAGCCAGATTGCCTCTTACAGTTACCGGCTGTCCTCCCAGCGTATATTCGCCATCCTCCAGACCCGTTGCCCTCATACTGTCACTGATCAGGATCATACGGTCCGCTCCAAACATAGCGAATGTAGCCCGGATCACGGATGGATGAATGTGCACCCCATCGCAGATCAGTTCTGCGTGACATTTCTCAGAGTCTCTCACTGCTCCGATCACTCCGGGATTTCTGTGATTCATGGGTGGCATCGCATTATATAAATGTGTCGCATGAGATGCTCCGTGTTCTATGGCTTTCCTTGCTGTATCGTAGTCGGAAGCCGTATGCGCCAGCGAAATGACTACTTCTCCTTTGACCCTGTCGATAAATTCCATCGCCCCCGGCTCTTCCGGCGCGATATCTACCAGTTTGATCAGTCCCTTTGCCGCTTCCTGCAACCGGCTGAAATACTCATAGTCACAGTGCATGATATTTTCGACCGCCTGTGCTCCCTTCTTCAAAGGGCTGATGAATGGGCCTTCCATATTGATACCCACAATGTGTGATCCACCACGGTACTCATATTCACCGGCGTTCTTCATGACAGACAGCAGTTCGTCCTTCGGTATCGTCATCGTAGCCGGGCAGATGCTGGTCACGCCGACAGAGGCTTCATATGCTGTGATAACATCAAGTGCCTCCTTCGTGCCGTCACACATATCCGCTCCCCTGCAACCGTGAAAATGAATATCTACCAGTCCCGGGATCATGTACAGCCCTTCCGCATCCACGTTCCAGCTGTCTGCCTTATCCTCTTCTGCGTCGCTGACAAATCTGCTGTTTGCAACGGTCACAGTTCCTTTCACAAAACGGTGATCCTCCGTGTAAATATTTGCATTCTTAATGATCATAGATCCATACCTTCTATTCCGCTAAGAGCCGCTTCATCCGCTACCAGAGTCACATCATTATGGAGCTGTAATACCGATGCCGGAACCTGTGGCGTAATCGGTCCGAAAAATGCCTTTTCCACAATGTCTGCCTTGTCTTCACCGCTAGCAACGATCAGAATCTTCTTTGCCTGCATAATCGTCTTGATTCCCATGGTATATGCCTGTTTCGGAACATCCTCTGCGGAAGCAAAAAATCTCTTATTGGCCTCGATGGTGGATTCCGTCAGGTTCACGCAGTGTACCTGTTTGTCAAAAGATTCTCCCGGCTCATTAAATCCAATGTGTCCATTATGTCCGATGCCCAATAGCTGTAAGTCCACACCGCCCAGTGACTGGATCAGTTCCGAATACCGCTTACATTCCTTTGCCGAATCCGGTTCCATTCCGTTTGGCAGATGTGTATTCTCAATCGGAATATTCACATGATCAAACAGATTCTGGTGCATGAAATAATAATAACTCTGGTCATTCTCACGGCTTAAACCTTTATATTCATCCAGATTCACCGTCATGACTTCCGAAAAATCAAGATCACCCTTTCGGAACCATTCTACCAGTTGTTTGTACAGGCCGATGGGGGTAGATCCCGTAGCCAGCCCGAGAACACAGTTCGGCTTCATAATAACCTGTGCCGATACAATGTTTGCCGCTTTTCTGCTCATGTCTGCATAATCTTTTGCCTTGTATATTCTCATTGATCTCTCACTCCGTTTCGCTTATCCTGCTACGAACACCTAACACAGAACCGCTTCCTGATGCGGATTATAGAATCTGTTCCGGCCTAAAGATTCTCACGGAAAAACTTCTGCAATTCTTCGCATGCCGTGTCTTCGTCCGGTCCTTCCACACTGACATCCAATTTGTCTCCCTGTTTCACACACATTGCCATAATTGCCATCAGTTTATTTGCAGCTGCGCTTTTTCCATTGCCAGCAAGCGTAATGATACTCTCATACTTTTTTGCCTCCTTGGCAAGTAATCCCGCCGGTCTTGCATGGAGTCCATTCTCATCTGTAATTACATAGGTAAATTGTTTCATCCTTAACGTCCTCCTTCTGATTCAGCAAGTTTTTAGTATTATTTATTTTGTGCATTTTGTGCAATAGTTATTTTGTGATTCGCTTTCGATATGTGCATGTTAACATTTATTCTCCGGATTGTCCATAATATTTTTTACATTACGTATATTTTTGAACATTTTCGTAGATTTTTGTAAACAAATCTTATAAATATGATATACTTAGTCTATCAAATCATTTTCCGGAGGAACTTATGGAACCTGTAAAAATTATTTTTTTTGACATTGATGGTACGCTGATTGACATGCAGACCAAACGAATTTCCGAAAAAACCGTAGATGCCATGCGCAGGCTCCGTACAAACGGAATCAGACTATGCATTGCCACAGGGCGTTCTCCTATGGTTCTCCCGGATTTCGGCGGTGCGGTCTTTGATGCGTTCCTGACATTCAACGGTTCTCTTGGTTATGCGGGAGACCAGACCATTTTCAGCAATCCGATTCCTTCTGCGGATGTCCGGCAGCTTCTGAAAAATGCGGCTAATTTAGGCAGACCGGTTGCTGTTGCCACGAGAAGTCGTCTGGCAGCAAACGGCATTGATAAGGACCTGGATGATTATTTTGCCATTGCAAATGAAGAGGTTCCTGTGACAGATGACTTCGATAGCATCTGCCAGGAAGAAATCTACCAGTTAATGATGGGATGCCGGGAAGCAGACTATCCCGCTATCCTGCGGGATGTTCCCGGAGCCAAAATCGCCGCCTGGTGGGATCGGGCTGCCGATATCATCCCTGCAAATGGAGGAAAAGGAATCGGGGTTCAAAAAATTTTGGAATTTTACAACATCGAACGCGTGCATGCCATGGCATTCGGTGACGGAAATAATGATATCGAAATGCTTCAGTCCGTAGGAACAGGTATTGCCATGCAAAATGCCTCCGCTCAGTTAAAAGCCGTCTCCGATGATGTGTGCGGCAACGTCTCTGAAGATGGAATCTATCACTATTGTCTGGCACATCATCTGATATAGAATCCATACGCTAATACAAAAAAGCTGCTGTGCCTTTTGGCACAACAGCTTTTCTTACTTCGTATGAAATTGTCATTTCTGACTGGTCAGTTATTTGGCGTAATCAATTACGCGGCTCTCACGGATCACATTTACCTTGATCTGTCCGGGATATTCCAGTTCAGCTTCGATCTGCTTGGAAATATCTCTTGCCAACAGTACCATATCGGCATCTGAGATCTGCTCAGGCACTACCATAACACGAACTTCACGACCTGCCTGAATAGCAAAAGATTTATCTACACCTTTGAAATTGTTTGTGATATCTTCTAACTGTCTTAATCTGCTAGTATAGGTTTCTAATGTTTCCCTTCTAGCTCCCGGTCTTGCAGCGGATATTGTATCAGCAGCTTGTACAATACATGCAATCAGGGAAGTAGGCTCTACATCGCCATGGTGAGATTCCACTGCATTGATAACAGTAGCATTCTCCTTGTATTTACGACACAGTTCAGCACCCAGCTGAATATGGGAACCTTCCATTTCGTGATCCACTGCCTTACCGATATCATGCAGCAGTCCCGCTCTCTTGGCAAGTCTCACATCCAGTCCCAGTTCTGCAGCTAACAGCCCTGACAGCTGTGCCACTTCGATGGAATGCTTCAATGCGTTCTGACCATAGCTGGTACGGAATTTCATCTTGCCGAGTAATCTTACCAGTTCGGGATGGATGCCATGTACACCAACCTCCAGGGTTGCGGCTGCTCCCTCTTCCTTGATCATTACTTCGACTTCCTTCTGCGCCTTCTCTACCATCTCTTCGATTCTGGCCGGATGGATACGTCCGTCCACAATCAGCTTCTCCAGCGCAATTCTCGCTACCTCACGACGGATCGGATCGAATCCGGACAGGATAACTGCTTCCGGTGTATCATCAATGATCAGGTCTACACCTGTCATGGTCTCAAGGGTACGGATATTACGTCCCTCACGTCCGATGATACGTCCCTTCATCTCGTCATTCGGTAACTGTACAACGGAAATTGTAGTCTCAGAGACATGATCTGCCGCACATCTCTGTATTGCGTTAACCACATATTCCTTTGCCTTTTTGTCTGCTTCTTCTTTGGCGCGATTCTCCATTTCCTTGATCATCACGGCCGATTCATGTTTCACTTCATCTTCAACAATTTTCAATAAGTAGTCTTTTGCTTGTTCAGAGGTTAATCCGGAAATTCGTTCCAGTTCCTGCACACGCTGCCCATTCAGCTTGGAGACTTCTTCCTTCATGCGATTGAGGGTTTCTTCTCTGGATGCTAAACTTGCTTCGCGCTTCTCGATGGCATCTGCTTTCTTGTCGATGTTCTCTTCCTTCTGCTGAACTCTGCGCTCATACCGCTGAGCTTCCGCTCTGCGTTCCTTGATCTCTTTGTCCAGTTCATTCTTGGTACGAATGGACTCTTCCTTGACTTCTAGGAGTGATTCACGCTTTTTGTTCTCCGCAGTTCTCAGAGCTTCATCAATAATCTCTCTTGCCTTCTCTTCCGCATTGCCGATCGTACTTTCCGCACTATTCTTCAGGCGGGAAGTAGTAACCTTGGCTGTGATCAGCACGGCTGCGATAATGGCTACGACAAGAACGATCGCAGAAACCACTAATACTATTACAATATTAGTGTCCACTACAGGAGCACCTCCTTATGAAATTTTCATTGTACATTTTGCTCCGATAATACAAATTATCGTTCATAATAGAATGCAATTTATGTACATTCTAACAAGCAATTCACAACAGTATTAGTGTAAACTGAAAATACTCCTCTGTCAAGTACAAGTCGCAATTACTCCAAAAATAGTTCCGATATCAAAACAATCTTTGTGCATTATTCCACATCTCTAGAAATCCTCATCATGCATGCCGCCAATTGCCTTGCGGATTGCCTCCGCGGAGAAGCCCTTCCTCGCCAGGAAAGCGTAGATCTTCTGCCGTTCCTTCCAGTCCGTCTCCGCCTCCGGATCATAGTGCTTCTTAACAAGCAATTCCCGGATCATGCTCTGTTCGTCCTGCTCGCCGCCGTTCTCCCGCCATACCTGCCAGGCTTCTTCCAGGGTCGCCGCAGAGATTCCCTTGCCTTGCAGATCCTGTTCGATCCGGCGTCTGCTGCGGCTGTCTTCATGATAGGTAATATAGTCCACGGCATACCGAAGGTCATCAATATAATGAAAGTCTGCCACGTAATCGATTGCCTGTTCAATGATCCCCGGTGGATAAAAGCCCTGCTGCAGCTTCGTCCGCAGCTGCGATGTGGTGTATTCTCTCCCCTGCAGCAGATTCATGGCACGCAGCTTCGCCCGCTTGGGAAGTACTTCCTGCATGATGGTCCGATAGTCCTCCTCACGAAGCGGTTCACCTTCTTTTACATGGTAGAGACGCAATTCGCCTTTGTATAATACAAAGGCGAATTCCTGGTCAATATATACTTTACTTCTCGATTTAGAAAGTTCCGTAACCTGTGTTACCAGCATGAATCTACTCTTCCTTCTCTGCTGCGGCAGTAACATCTGCCTTCAGTCCGTAATGCTCTCTGACCTTCTCGGCGATCTCATCGCAGATGGCAGGATTGTCCTTCAGATACTGCTTGGCATTCTCACGTCCCTGTCCGATCTTGTTCCCTTCATAGGCATACCAGGCACCGGACTTGGCTACGACATCACAGCTGGCTGCCAGATCCAGAATATCTCCTACCATGGAAATACCCTCACCGAACATGATATCAAACTCTGCTTCCTTGAAAGGAGGTGCGATCTTATTCTTAACGATCTTAACGCGGGTACGGTTACCGATGACTTCACCGCCCTGCTTCAGTGCTTCGATTCTTCTGACATCCAGTCGTACGGAAGAATAGAACTTCAGCGCACGTCCACCAGTGGTCGTCTCGGGATTACCGAACATTACGCCTACCTTCTCACGCAGCTGGTTGATAAAGATAACTGTACAGTTGGACTTACTGATGACAGCGGTCAGCTTACGCAGTGCCTGGGACATCAGTCGTGCCTGTAAGCCCACATGGCTGTCTCCCATGTCTCCGTCGATCTCCGCCTTCGGTACCAGTGCTGCTACAGAGTCTACTACGATAATATCAATAGCACCGGAACGTACCATGGTCTCGGTGATCTCCAATGCCTGCTCACCGTTGTCCGGCTGGGAAATGTACAGATTGTCAATGTCGACACCGATATTCTTCGCATAGACGGGATCTAAGGCATGCTCCGCATCGATGAATCCGGCAATACCGCCTCTCTTCTGTACCTCTGCGATCATATGTAAGGTAACGGTGGTCTTACCACTGGACTCCGGTCCGTAGATCTCGATGATTCTTCCCTTGGGAATACCGCCCAGTCCCAATGCTATATCCAAACTTAAAGAACCGGTGGGAATGGTCTCCACATTCATCTGTGCTGTGGGA